>CACAXU010000004.1 GCA_902536515.1 uncultured Litorivicinus sp.
CAACATATTTTCAGCGCGCAAATGTCCTCATTGAACTGCCGAAAGAGCTGATACCCCTTGCAAACCAAGATTGGGTTAGTGTATCCCTTGACCAATTTAAACCGAATAAAATCGGTAGATTCTGGATCAAACCATCGTGGAATGATGAACCAATGCCTCAAGATCTCACAATACTGAATTTAGATCCTGGTTTGGCATTTGGGACAGGCATGCATCCAACGACGCAACTATGTCTCGAATGGCTCAGTGCTAACCCCCCCACATCCCAAACTGTGATGGACTTTGGTTGTGGGTCAGGAATTTTGGGTGTTGCAGCTGGTTGCCTTGGTGCAAGCCAAATCACCGGGCTTGATATCGACCCACAAGCGCTTATTGCTACCGAACATAATGCGAGTTTAAATCACTTAATGGTTGAGACGCTTCTGCCCGATCAAATGCCAAACCATACTTTTGATATTGTCGTCGCTAACATCCTCGCGAATCCTTTAATTGAGCTAGCGAGCACTCTCACTGGCCTTACTCGACCGGGAGGAAAAATTGTAATGGCTGGTCTACTCGATGAACAGGCCGATCGGGTAAAGGCTGCTTACCCCGAAATCACCTTTGATCTTTATCAATCGAGAGAGGGCTGGACTCGTCTCTCGGGAATAAAAACCGAGTAATCGTTTTGCGTATTGGCTCTCATCAATTTGACAATCCTGTCTGGCTAGCCCCTATGGCTGGCGTCACCGACCGCCCCGTTCGTGTCTTATGCAGAACGCTTGGAGCAGGTATGGCAATTTCCGAAATGATTCACTCAGACACCAGCCTCTGGGATACGAAAAAAATTGATCGGCGACTGGATATTCAAGATGAGCCAGGGCCAATCAGTATTCAGATTGCAGGATATGATCCTCACATGATGGCCAAGGCCGCTCGCGCCAATGAAGAGCGCGGCGCAGATATCATTGACATCAATCTCGGCTGCCCTGCTAAGAAGGTACTCAAAAAAGCGGCTGGCTCAGCACTTATGCGTGATGAAGCACTCTGTGCAGAAATTTTTCGCCAAGTTATAAAAACCGTACAAATTCCCGTCACAGTCAAAATGAGAACAGGATGGGACCAGTTATCAAAAAACGGTCCTGTAATCGCGAAAATGGCACAAGATCTTGGACTTCAGGCAGTGACTATGCATGGAAGAACGCGTTGCGATCTATACAAGGGTGAGGCCGAATACGATACGATCAGAAGGACACGCGATGCGATCCAAATTCCATTGATCGCCAACGGCGACATTACATCGGCCGAAAAAGCGCGTGGCGTATTGTCCGCAACTGGCGCAGATGCAGTTATGATCGGTCGTGGGACGCAAGGCGATCCCTGGCTACCAGGACTGATCGCCGCTGAGCTCAGCGGCAGATTCCTCTCTCGACCCACTATCGAGGTTCAAATCAGAACCATGGCTGAACTTGTAAAAAGAATTCAACTGTTTTACGGCGAAAGAACTGGCGTGAAAATGGCTCGTAAGCACATGCAATGGTTTTTAAAACGATTTGCAAATGGGGCCGAAGCATGGTCACAATTACATTCGATCGTCGAGGCAGATGCGCAATATACAAGGTTTAAAGAATTAATAGACGGAGGAGGACTCCGCGATGGGATTGAAAGAACTGGTTAGAAAACAGATCGATAAGTACTTTGACGAACTTGATGGTGAGATACCACAAGACCTCTACGACCTTGTTGTTGGCCAGGTCGAGCACGCGTTGCTTGAGGCTGCTCTCCACCAAAGTAATAACAATCAATCCAAGGCGGCCGAGATGCTAGGCATCAGCCGGGGGACATTACGTACCCGCATGAAACTCTTCGGTTTACTCTCCTAGACTTCTCAAGACACTGTTATACTTGATGCCTTTTTCAGGGAGCGTTAACCAAGGATGCCAGCCACCGATTCAATTCAGGTGCGTCGAGCACTGCTCAGTGTTTCAGACAAAACGAACTTAATCGACTTTGCCCGAGGTCTTCATGATCTTGGTGTTCATTTGGTATCCACCGGCGGCACATTCCGTGCGCTTCGAGATGCAGGCCTGCCGGCGATCAAAGTCTCCTCAGTAACTAAATTTCCGGAAATGATGGATGGACGTATCAAAACCCTTCACCCAAAAATTCATGGGGGAATTCTCGGCCGCCGCTGCCAAGATCAAGCGGTCATGGCAGCACATGGGATCGAAGCAATTGATCTTGTGTGTGTTAACCTCTATCCCTTCCAGGAGACGATTGCGAACCCTGACACGACTCATGAAGAAGCGATTGAAAATATCGATATCGGCGGCCCGGCTATGGTTCGCTCAGCAGCCAAAAATCATCGATTTGTCGGCATCGTGACGTCACCATTTCAATATAAAACGGTGTTATCTGAACTCGAAGCAGGCGGACTGTCATTTGAGACTCGAAAGCAACTTGCTAAGGCTGCTTTCCAGCATACTGCTGCATATGACGGAGCAATTGCCAATTATTTAGGGTGCGATGACCATGGAGCTCAGTATCCAGAAAAACTATTTATGCATTTTGAGCGTGATTCGGTCTTGCGTTACGGCGAAAACCCACACCAGTCCGCTGCGTTTTATCGCGACCCACGTTTTACCGAATCATCTGTTGGCACATCACAGCAACTCACAGGCAAAGCCCTCTCTTTTAACAACATTGCAGACACCGACGCGGCGCTTGAATGTGTTCGCCAGTTTGATCGACCTGCATGCGTTATCGTGAAACATGCAAACCCATGCGGCGTCGCCGTCGAAGAATCGATTTTTGACGCCTATAAAAAAGCATTTGAGACAGACCCAACTAGCGCATTTGGTGGAATTATTGCCTTTAACCTACCACTTGATAAGAAAACAGCGGATCAGATTTTAGAGCGCCAATTCGTGGAGGTCATTATCGCTCCAAGCGTCGAGACCGGTGTTATTGACCTCTTTAAGAAAAAGCCATCGGTTCGCCTACTGACCGTTGGTTCACTCGCACAAACCTCTGAGCAGTCGGATTATCGTCGTGTTCGGGGTGGACTTTTGATTCAAGACACCGACACAGGAGCGAGAACAGAATCTGAATTCACGTGTGTCACAGACACAAAACCAACTTCTGCGCAAATGGCAGATCTTTTGTTTGCGTGGAAAGTCGCGAAGTTTGTGAAATCTAACGCGATTATCTACGCCAAAAATAACCAGACGATTGGCGTGGGGGCAGGTCAGATGAGCCGTGTCTATTCAGCACGAATTGCAGCGATCAAAGCACAAGACGCCAATCTTGAAGTTGCAGGTAGTGTTATGGCCTCTGATGCGTTTTTCCCATTTAGAGATGGAATCGATGCTGCTGCTGAATCTGGAATCGCCGCAGTAATCCAGCCCGGTGGGTCCATTCGTGATAACGAAGTCATCAAAGCCGCAAATGAACACGGCATCGCAATGGTATTCACCGGTATGCGTCACTTCCGACATTAAGGTTTAATTATGAAAGTTCTTGTTATTGGCGGCGGTGGCCGCGAACACGCGCTTGCTTGGAAACTCGCACAATCTTCCCGGGTAACAAATGTCTTTGTTGCACCAGGAAATGCCGGCACAGCGCTCGAAGGTACGATCACCAACGTGGATCTTTCCGTTTCTGACTTGGATGGCTTGGTGACATTCGCAGAAAGTCAGGATATAAACTATACCGTTGTGGGACCAGAAGCCCCTCTTGTGGACGGGATTGTCGATCGCTTTGAAGCAAAAGGGCTCCGCTGCTTCGGTCCACGCGCTGATTGCGCGCAACTCGAGGGATCCAAGGCGTTTACCAAAGAATTTTTAAAACGTCACAATATTCCCACTGCAGCTTACGGCACCTTCACCGATGTCGACCAAGCAATCGCCCACCTCGATAAAGTCGGTGCGCCAATTGTTATTAAAGCCGATGGGTTGGCCGCAGGCAAAGGTGTCATCCTCGCAAAGACTATAAATGAGGCTAAAACTGCCGTACGAGATATGCTTCAAGGAAACCAGTTTGGAGATGCTGGCAGTCGCGTTGTGATCGAAGAATTCCTGACTGGAGAAGAAGCAAGCTTCATTGTGATGGTCGATGGTACGGATGTTCTGCCACTGGCATCCTCACAGGATCATAAGGCTGCTCACGATGGTGATACGGGACCCAACACTGGAGGGATGGGAGCATACTCACCCGCACCAGTTGTTGATCAAACCTGTCATGATCGTATTATGGCTGAGGTGATCCAGCCAACAATCCATGGACTGGCCGCCGATGGATTGAGATATCGCGGGTTTCTTTACGCTGGCATTATGGTGACTGCTGATGGGACACCCAAAGTACTCGAATATAATTGCCGATTTGGAGATCCTGAAACTCAGCCAATCCTTTTGCGTTTAAAGAGTGATCTACTCGATCTAGTTGAGGCTGCATGCCACGGTAGCTTGGCGAACCAAATGGCAGTGTGGGACTCTCGCGCCGCCCTGGGGGTTGTTATGGCGGCACCTGGATACCCCGGCGACTACCCTACAGGAAGCGCTATTCGATTGGGCCAGGACATGACTGACACCAAAGTGTTCCATGCCGGAACTGTAATGAACCAAGACCAACCTGTCACATCAGGCGGTCGAGTGCTTTGCGTGACTGCACTTGGATCAGGAGTAACAGAAGCTCAAACCAAAGCATATGAGCGTTTGAAAACCGTACGATTCGAGTGTGCTGAGTATCGCACTGATATCGGATATCGAGCAGTCGAGCGCGAAAACGCTTAATCTAAAGAGACCGGAATCACTCCAGCCAACTGAATGTACTGTGGCGTAATTTCTGTCCTCAGTGCATGGAACGTAACGCCGAGGTTACGAGCGCTCTGACACGCGTCGGCAAAGGCGCCATCAAGTTTTCGGTATGGGCTCACAGACTTAATTCCCGTATGCATCGCAACAAAGACCAAGTGCGTCTCGATTCCATCGGCTGCCATATCCGCCAAAAGATTCAAATGTTGCGTTGCGCGCTCAGATGGCGCATCTGGAAATAAGCCAACACCCCGATCGCTACACATCGTGACCGATTTGATTTCGACGTATACCGGTTGACTACCACGCGCCAATTCAAGATCAAAGCGATGTGACCCAACAGTCGGCTCACGACGAACAAACGTCACCTCTGGAATCCAACGTGACAGATCGGTCAAAGACAATAACTCATTGGCACGAGAGGTGTTAATACATGCGATGCCCGACGGTGCTTCAACTAATTCCCAAGCAAACCCTAATTGTCGCCCAGGTGGTTGCTGACGAAACCAAACACGTGAACCTTCATCAAGCAATCCAGTCATGCGACCCGTGTTTGCACAGTGAGCAGTAATCACCCCATCACTTGTATCGATGTCAGCAAAAAATCGTTTGTATCGACGAACGAACCGCCCTTCAATGAGCGATTGCTCATATTTAATCATAAATAAAACGGGCCATTCTATCGAGTGCTTCCAGCAATCGATCAGCGGGTTGCGTATAAGCAATACGAATCCACGTTGGGGGAAGAACATGTGAAAAATCAATGCCCGGAGTAATCGCGACACCTGTCTCACGAATTAAATCAGAACAGAATTGCTGACTATCACTCGTGATATCTGATGCATCCACAAACACATAAAACGCACCATCCGGCTCCGTAGCAATCTTAAAACCCATCGCCTCCAGGCGAGGGATTAACAGGTCGCGGCGCGCTTTTAATTCTCGCCGATGCGTCTCTGCTTCTTGCAACGCTTCAGACTCGAAACAAGCAAGCGCAGCCTCTTGTGCAAATGATGGCGCACAAATGAAAAGGTGCTGCGCTAATCGTTGTGTAGCTTCAAGCGCATACTCTGGAATCACAAGCCAGCCAAGGCGCCAACCTGTCATGTTGAAATATTTCGAAAAACTTCCGGCCACGAAGTGTTGATCTGACATTGCAAGACTACTGCCCAACGTATCGTTAAAGGCAAGACTCTGATAGATCTCATCGACAATTAGGTGGCGATGCGTTGCTAAGCACCAGTGGATCATCCGCTCAAGCTCTGCACGAGGAACAGCCTGTCCTGTTGGATTTGCTGGGTGTGCGAGCATTAGTGTCCGATCACTCGCTGTCGCTTTAGCCTCGAGTACTTTACACGTTGGCTGAAACAGCGTTGTCACATCAGTTGTAATCCAATGAACTTCGCCACCCACTGCTTCGACAAATCTTGGATTACATGGATATGCTGGATCGGCCATCAGCACCCTATCTCTAGGGTTCGTGGTTGCAGCTACAGCCAGCAAGAGACCTGCTGAGGCCCCCACGGTGATCTGAATTCGTCGCGCTGGTACATCCAAACCGTACGATTGATACCAGACCGATATTGCATCTCTTAACCTTTCAATACCACGTGAATCGGTGTATCGGGTCTTCCCGGCTTCCAGGGCAGTACAGGCACGCTTTATCACAGACGACGATGTTGGAAAATCAGGCTCCCCGACTTCAAGGTGAATCACATCAACACCCTGAGACTCCAGTTCTTCTGCAATCCGGACCACTTCCATCACATGAAAAGGCGGAATTGTCTGTAGTCTGTCAGCCAATGGGCGCGGATCAATAGGCCTCAATGTGTTCTCCAGTTGAAAGAAGGTGGTAGAGTCGTCAATGTTCTGATACTTTCTCGCGTCTAATTTTGATATTGTGGGGTTTCGCCGGCAATGGCAACGAATAAACAAGAATCACTCTTAGGCTACGTCGATCCGTACCAGGCATCAAAAGGTGAAGAGTACATGAGTGAGGCGATGCGTGGACACTTCGTGGAAATTCTCGATCAGTGGAAACGGAATTTGATGGAAGAAGTCGACCGCACCGTTTCACACATGAAAGAGGAAGCAGCAAACTTCGCTGATCCAGCCGATCGTGCTACGCAAGAGGAAGAGTTCAGTCTCGAACTGCGTACCAGGGATCGCGAACGTAAACTAATTAAGAAGATCGATAAGACACTTGAGGCGATTGAAAACGACGACTACGGTTTTTGCGAAACATGCGGAATCGAGATCGGTCTTCGTCGCCTGGAAGCGCGTCCAACAGCAACTCAATGCGTCGACTGCAAAACACTCGACGAGCTCCGCGAAAAACAAATTGGCACATGACAATTTGGCCCATTATTGTGGTCGGTTTGCACCCTCAGCGACCGGCCCGTTACATCTCGGGTCCATTCTTGCTGCACTTGTTAGCTACACTCATGCAAAACATCATCATGGAGACTGGTTGATTCGTATTGATGACCTCGACGAGAAGCGGTGTAATGAAATCCATGTTGATTCCATTCTTGAATGTCTGGATGCATTTGGATTCAGGCCCTCTGCATCAGTTTGTAGGCAAACAGACCGAATATCTGACTACCAATTCGCTTTGAGGTCACTCGAAAATCAAGGAAAGCTTTATTCGTGTACTTGCACTCGGAAATCACTTCCAAAAGGACCTTACCCGGGTTTTTGTCGTCACCAAATCGGCCAGACCTTGATTGAAGACAGAACAGTACGAATTGATACCAGCGACATCGATCTGACGGTCGATGATCTAATTGCGACTTCATCAATCAGCCAGCCACCCGGAGATTTTGTCGTCAAGCGACGTGATGGACTCTTCGCCTATCAGCTGGCGTGTGCGGTCGATGAGCGGATCGATGGAATTACGCATGTGATCCGAGGGATTGATCTTCTTAATTCAACGCCCATGCAGCGGTTCATAGCGAAATGCCTTGGGTATAAGAGCCCAACATACGGACATTTTCCCGTCTTAGTCGGTGCTAACGGTGCAAAGTTATCCAAACAAACATTCGCTAAACCTGTTGATTGGACTCGGCCAGGCGAGACTTTCGCCTTGATTTCGCGATTACTGTTACTAAACGATACACCTGGGCCGAACGAACACCCACACGTGTGGTTGGACTATTTTGTATCGCTGGACGATCTCATCCCAATCATTTTAAGGGCTTCAGAAGCCAATACCCTTTCGCTCTAGAAACTCGTAAACTACCTGCAAACAGGGGTGCCTATGGCAACGCTACTTCTTGTTACAGACGAAGCAATTATTCGAAAGTCGATTCAGCTTGGCCTTGAGCAGCGCGAACATCATGTTTTGATCGCAAAGTCGGTCAAGGAAGCGATATCCCAGGAAAGGGACATTGATTGCGTTATTTGTGAGCATCGACTTGCCGACGGATCAGGGATTGATTTGATATCTCACTTTAAACCCCTGCCTCTCATTTTACTTGTTGGTCAAGCCTCACTCCAAGCCGGTATTTTAGCGATGCGAAAAGGCGCTTTCGATTGTTTCACCAAACCTATTGATCACAAAGATTTGCTTCGATCGATCGAAAAAGCAACAGCGACGAGATCCGCGATAAGCACCGATAACATGATTGGACAGAGTGCAGTGATGCTGAAATTAAAAAAGCAGGTATTACGAGTCGCTCCTCTCGATACAACCATTTTAATCGGAGGTGAATCTGGGACTGGCAAAGAACTAGTTGCAAAATCTATTCATCGAATGTCTTCACGATCCGAAAAGGACATGGTTTCAGTCAACTGCGCTGCAATCCCAGAGTCGCTAATAGAAGCAGAGCTCTTTGGCCATATGAAAGGCGCATTTACGGGCGCAACACAGGATAGAGCCGGGTTAATCGAGTCCGCAGATGGATCCACGCTTTTCTTGGACGAAATCGGTGAGCTCCCATTAGAAGCACAATCTCGATTACTAAGAGTACTTCAGGAAGGAGAAATTCGCAGAGTGGGGAGTACCGACCGAACATATGTCAATGTTCGATTGGTCGCCGCAACGCATCGAAATTTGCTGGAAATGGTCTCGAAAGGTCAATTTCGAGAAGACCTCTATTACCGACTCAATGTCATTGAACTGCAATGTCCACCACTCAGAGAGCGTGGCGGAGACATCATGGTTCTTGCTGAAGCTCTTCTTGACCGGATCAAGCATCAGATGAATCGACCTGATCTGAAATTTAGTGGTAGCATCCGGTCAACGATCGAAAGCCATCCATGGCCAGGTAATGTGCGAGAACTCGGTAATGTTATCGAAAGAGCAGTGGTCTTGTGTGAAGGTCCTTTGATTGATCTCTCTGATCTTGGACTATCGAGCGCGCCCGATCCAGATCACACGTTTTCTGCTAGAGAACAGCGGCCCATGGGGCGAGTGCGGCCAATGATGTCGCTGGAAGACTATTTCCAACATTTTGTGCTTTCCCATGAGGATCAAATGAGCGAAACCGAGCTAGCCAAGCGACTCGGAATCAGCCGAAAGAGTCTTTGGGAGCGGAGAAATCGTCTGGGAATTCCCCGGCGTAAAGACGAGTCGCAAGATTCGTAACACCTAATTGCTACTAATAGTAACGATGGGTAACGATTTTTCTCGAAAAAAGGTTACCTATAGGTCTAAGATCAGTGATCTTTGGTTTAGAAAAACTCGTTAAATCCGCAACTTAATGTGAATACTCTAGATTGGCACAGCATATGCAGATCTCTTGTCAGTTCGGAATAAGATCAATAAAAAAGAACATTAGCAGCGACAACAATAAGAAGTTAGCTGAATGAGATTACGGTTCACTGTGAGAACTGAGTTTCACGGGGGTAAGTTTACTTCCTTAGGCCGATAACAATAAAAAAAGCGAAAGCTAAGGCCTTAGTTGCCTAAAACGTAACTTGAAACTGAGATTGCACACTGAAAGGTAATTTCGATTGGTGCAAGCAAAAAAATAAATAACAATGCACAACGATTAAAAGGGGCGAAAGCCCCTGTTTTATTTATGGGCTCTGGTATCATTTCTCCGTATGCCAGTGGAGTCTTCTCTTGTTTTCGGTGTTTAAAAAGAAATCTTCTCGAAGTGTTCACATCTTCAAAGATGTGGTGACTCAGGAGTATCACGGAATTAATCACCGAGACCTATCACATGGCAGTTTACGTGTCATTGAGATCCTTCAACGTGCAGGGTTCGAAGCCTATCTTGTTGGTGGAGGAATTCGAGATTTGTTACTCGGAAAACATCCAAAAGACTTCGATGTTGCAACCAGCGCCAAACCCGTTGAAGTTCAGAAACTATTTCGAAAAGCACGCATCATCGGACGACGCTTTCAGATCGTCCATGTTCGTATGGGATCTGAAATCATTGAAGTGACAACCTTTAGAGGTTCTGCCGAAAATAGTTGTCGACAACAAGCGAATGCGTCAGGCATGTTAGTTCGAGACAACGTATTTGGTTCGGTTGAGGATGACGCTGTACGCCGCGACTTCACTATGAACGCGCTCTACTACGATCCGTCGAACCATGAAGTACTGGACTTTGTTGGCGGCTACGATGATCTCGAAGATGGAATGATTCGAATCATTGGTAATCCTGAGACGCGCTACCGGGAGGATCCAGTGCGCATGCTTCGCGCTGTGAGATTTGTTGGAAAGTTGGGCCTTCAGATAGAGGCTGACACAGCAGAACCTATCCGCCGTCTCGCTCCCCTTTTAAGAGACGTCTCGCCATCGCGGCTATTTGATGAAATCTTAAAGTTACTTCAGACAGGTCACGGCCAAGCAACATTCCCTGAGCTCGTCAAATACGATCTGTTAAGACAATTGTTTCCGCAAACTGAAGCACTGTTAAGCGAGGCCGATGATCTTCATCACCAACACTTGATTAATCTAGCTCTTTTAAATACGGATACAAGATTGAACGAAGGCAAGTCAGTGACTCCCGCATTTTTATATGCAGCACTTCACTGGCCTCAGGTTCAACATCGATGGGAAGAGCTCGAGGCTGAGGGACACGGACGCACACAGGCTCTTGCGATCGCATGCTCTGAAACCCTTGACTTTAATCAGCAATTCATCGCGATACCCAAACGTTTCAGCGTCCCCATCCGGGAAATCTGGGGGCTGCAAGTGAAGCTTGAAAAGCGACATGGCCGTCGCCCAGACTCAACCCTCGAGCATCCCAGATTCCGTGCTGGGTATGACTTCCTTCTGTTACGTGAACGCTCCGGAGAAATCATTGGTGGGCTTGGCGAATGGTGGACGCAGTATCAAATTGCTGATGACGCGCTACGCCGTGACTTGATTGCATCAGCCAAAGATGATCAAAACGAACCAAAAGCATGGCGTCCGCGCAGACGATCTAAACGCCGTGACTAGTCACGTCTTCTTGGCACTGGGCTCAAATCTCAATGATCCAGTTGCCCAGATCCGACAAGCGATTCAAGCCTTAGCAAGCACAATCGATGGAATTGAATGCGCGCCTCTGTATCAATCCGAGCCGCTCGGACCTCAAGATCAGCCGGACTTTGTCAATACAGTTATTTCAGGCTATACAGACCTCAGTCCAGATGCGTTGTTGACCGCCCTCCAAGGAATCGAACAGCAACAACAGCGTGTTAAAACCCAGCATTGGGGACCGAGAACGATCGATATTGATATCTTGTTTTACGATGATCTTCGATTACACACGCCTCAACTCACCATCCCGCATCAAGAGCTGTTTAACCGCTCATTTGTGACCATCCCGCTGTTCGACCTGATTCCGGACGGAATCATGCCAACAGGTGACCAACTCAACCGAAACCGCTACGATTCGTCAAAGTTGGTCCGAATCGATACATAGGAAGTACGCAGTGCCACAAATCACCCTAAACACCCTCAAAAAACATCGCGCTGAAAATACCAAATTCAGTATGGTCACTGCCTACGACGCTTGTTTCGCAAGCCTCGCCTCAAAAGCAGGCATCGACACGATCTTAGTTGGCGATTCGCTCGGTATGGTTCTCCAAGGACATCGAAGCACCCTGCCCGTGACAGTCGCTGATATCGCCTACCATACCCGTTGTGCAGCAGCCGCTCCATCGTCATGCCTAATCGTTGCTGATGTTCCTTTCATGGCGTCGGCGACCACACAGGATGCGGTTGATACTGCCCGAGAGTTAATGCAGGCGGGTGCTCATGTTGTCAAGATCGAAGGCGGAACTAACCTCGTGGATCTCGTCACACTGTATCGAGATCAAGGGGTTGCCACCTGCTGCCATCTCGGGCTGACACCACAATTTGTTAATCAATTTGGGGGATATCGTGTTCAAGGCAGAACCGGTGAAAGTGCAAAGCGACTTATCGACGCCGCTGCAGCCCTCGACGCCGCTGGAACAAACCTGATTTTGCTCGAATGTGTTCCGAATCATGTCACTGAAGCAATCATGAACGTCACAACCGTTCCTGTCATAGGTATCGGTGCAGGACCATTAACCACCGGTCAGGTACTTGTCATGCACGATCTGCTAGGAATTACGCCAGGAAAAACGGCTCGGTTCGTGAAGAATTTCATGGCATCTGCAGACTCGATTCAAGACGCTTTTCAAGCCTATGATCGAGCGGTTAAGAACGGCTCATTCCCTGCACCGGAACACTGCTTTGAGGAGTGATTCATCGCCCATCATATTGACTGCCGTCAGTGACCTCCGGGCATTCTTGATGCTAACACGCGGTAACGGAAAGACAGTCGGTTTTGTCCCCACCATGGGTAACCTTCATCAAGGACATCTCGAACTGGTGAAAAAAGCCTCCGACATGTCGGATGTCGTCGTTGTTAGCATCTTTGTCAATCCGATGCAATTCGGCCCACATGAAGATTTCGATGCCTATCCAAGAACCCTAGAGACAGACTGCAAAGCGCTGACCAATCACCCTTGCGATGCGGTATTTGCGCCAACGGTTCGCGAAGTCTATCCGAAAGGCGTTAATACAGAAATTGACCTACCGAGTTTATCGACTATTTTATGTGGACATCATCGTCCTGGACATTTCAAAGGTGTCACGACGGTCGTAACAAAGCTTTTGAATATCGTACAACCTGACGTAGCCGTTTTTGGAAATAAAGATTATCAACAGCTGCAGTTGATCCAGACCATGGTTGCTGATTTGTTGATACCAGTAACGGTCGTTGGAGTCGATACAACCCGAGAACCGAATGGCCTCGCAATGAGTAGCCGAAATGCATATCTTTCTGCAGAAGAAAAAGAAACCGCTGCAATGCTTTATGAGACGTTGAAACGGATTGGAGATACATTACGGAGCGATTCTCAGATTATTACGACACTGAAACAGGAAAAGAAACGACTGACCGATGCCGGCTTCGTACTCGACTACTTAGAAATCAGGGACGCACACGACCTATCAAAATCCTACGTTGAGGCGGATTCGGCGGTCATATTGGTGGCCGCAAAACTTGGGCGCGCACGACTGATCGATAATTTGGTTATTGAGTTAAAACACTGACATCAAAAAGCCCCGCGATTTGCGAGGCCTTTAATCGTATCTCATGCGAGGCGAATCACCCCGATGTGAACTCAGATATCTTTCATTGTGAGTTTGATACGACCGCGTGCGTCAACGTCAAGCACTTTGACCTTCACGACGTCGCCAACCTTCATATAATCTTCGACGTTCTCGACACGCTCCTCTGCGATTTGACTGATATGAACCAAGCCATCTTTGCCGGGTAGAATATTCACGAAGGCTCCAAAATCAACAATTCGCTCGACCTTCCCTTTATATACACCACCAATTTCGGCTTCCGCTGTGATTGCCTCAATCATCGAAATCGCTTTTTGCGCCTTTTCTTTGGTCTCTGCATACACCCGAACTAAACCATCATCATCAAGATCGACGGTCGCACCGGAGGTTTCGCAAATACTGCGGATTGTAGCCCCGCCTTTTCCAATAACCTCCCGAATCTTGTCTGGATCAATACGGAAGCTGTAGGTCCGCGGCGCGGTATCGGCGACTTCGTCACGTGCACTATCAATCACTTTGTTCATTTCACCAAGAATGTACAAACGGGCCTCTTGCGCCTGAGCCAACGCGACACGCATGATCTCTTCAGTGATACCTTGAATCTTGATGTCCATTTGTAGCGCAGTCACACCATCAGATGAGCCGGCAACTTTAAAATCCATGTCACCCAAGTGGTCCTCATCACCCAAGATATCTGTCAAGACAGCATAACCATCGTCTTCTTTCACAAGACCCATCGCAATGCCCGCAACAGGTGCACGCAAGGGAACACCTGCATCCATCAACGCTAACGATGCGCCACACACAGATGCCATCGATGATGAACCATTTGATTCAGTGATCTCGCTCACAACACGGATGGTGTATGGGAATGTCTCTTCATCAGGGAGCATTGCGTAAACACCACGGCGGGCTAAACGGCCATGACCAATCTCACGGCGCTTCGGACCAGACATCATGCCGGCTTCACCAACACAGTATGGCGGGAAGTTGTAATGCAGCATGAAGGTATCTTTTTCGTCCCCCATCAGACCATCGACGATTTGTGCATCTCGTAAAGCGCCAAGCGTGGTAACAACAATCGCTTGCGTTTCACCACGAGTAAACACAGCCGAACCGTGTGCTCGCTTTAGCATTCCTACGTTACAATTTATCGGACGCACAGTTTTCTGGTCACGTCCGTCAATCCGCGGCAACCCTTGAATCACTCGGCTACGAACCACGTTCTTTTCGACCTTACTAAAAAGCTCTCCGACTGCTTCAGCGTTCTCACCATCAGTCCCACCCAATGAAGCGATTGCATCTGAACGAATCTCGCCTAAGGCGTTATAACGGATCATCTTTTCAGAAATCTGGTACGCCTCGACAATTCGTGGCTGATACTGTTCTTTGATTTTTGACAGTAATACTTCATCAATTGATGGAGCTTCCCATTCCCAAGCGTCTTTGCTGAACTTCTGGCCAAAATCCCCAATTGCATCAATCGCAACTTGAAACTCTTGGTGCGCAAACATCACAGCGCCAAGCATCTGCTCTTCTGTGAGCTCATCTGCTTCAGACTCAACCATCAATACCGCGTCTTTTGTCCCAGCAACGACCATGTCAAGACGTGAGTCAGACAGCTCGTCGAAGGATGGGTTCAACATGTACTGGCCATCTTCTGAAAAACCAACACGCGTAGCACCCAATGGTCCATTGAATGGAATACCTGAAACCGCGAGTGCAGCTGATGCGCCAAGCATCGCCGCAATATCCGAATCATGCGTCTTTGATGCGGACATCACTGTCAAAACAACCTGCACTTCGTTCATGAAGCCATTGGGAAAAAGTGGGCGGATCGGACGATCAATCAAACGGGATGTCAGCGTTTCTTTCTCTGTTGGACGACCTTCGCGCTTGAAGTAACCGCCTGGGATTTTACCTGCGGCATATGTCTTTTCTTGGTAATGAACTGAGAGCGGGAAAAAATTCTGACCGGGTTTGGCATTTTTTGCTCCTACGACTGTTGCGAGGATTTGCGTCTCACCCATTGATATTAAAACGGCACCCGTTGCCTGACGCGCAAATGCGCCCGTTTCTAGCGTGACATCTTGCCCGCCGAACTGAAATTGTACTATTTGCTTTTCCATTATTTCCTACTTCCAACATGCCAGATCTCATCCGGCTAAAATGCAAAAACGGCCCCGAAGGGCCGTTTTCGTCTAGACCGATTAACGGCGCAAACCAAGTTCCTTAATCAATGCTGCATAGCGGCCCAGATCCTTTGACTTCAGATAGTCAAGCAACTTCCTACGCTGGTTGACCATGCGAATTAATCCACGACGGCTGTGGTGATCATGAATGTTCTTTTTAAAATGGCCTTGTAGAGCTTCAATGTTTGCTGTCAATAAAGCCACTTGAACCTCTGGTGAACCTGTATCATTTCCTCCACGGCCAAACTTTTCAACGATTTCAGCTTTCTTTTCTACTGATAAAGCCATCTCTCTACTCCTACAATGGCACGCCCGACCTCATTGGCCAGAATTCGAACTGCCACGCATGCCAGCAGCAGCCGGAGATAACATCCGTTTTGCAGTAATCATCCCGCTAGACCCAACCGAAACAAGGCCGATAAACCGACCGCCTGCAAAATAAGCGCGCGCATTATCGCACAAATCGGCTCGTTTACCAGAAACTTTTTGCCCCTGAATCAATATCATGCATTCATTTTCGGTCAAATCGATCCGCGGAAAATGACTCAGAATTGCATCAATCGGCAACAACGACGAATCAATTAGCGAGGGATCACTGTCTTGAAGGGACTCAAGTACATTCCATGCATACGCCTGCTCAAGTGAAAATCCACCCGACAGATCGCGCCGTAAACGACTCAAATGGGCGACAGAGCCAAGTGCATCACCAATCGATTCAGCGAGGCTTCTGATGTAGGTACCTTTTGAACATCGGACACAAATATCAATCCACCCTTCGCTCGCATCAAACTGCAATAGGTCATTACTGAAGATTTGGATCGGACGAGGTGAGCGCTCAACCTCTTTTCCCTGACGTGCTAATTTATAAAGTGGTTGCCCTTGGTACTTGAGAGCTGACACCAGTGGAGGGATCTGCATATGAGCACCTGTCAGTGCGGACAGTACAGTGGTGATCTTCGATTTGTTTAATTCCGGAATCGGCTTGACTAAAACAACATTGCCATCCGCATCCAGCGTATCAGTTGCAGAACCGAGTTGAATACGCGCCAAGTACTCTTTATGGGCATCCAAACCGTATTGACTGAATTTTGTTGCCTCCCCAAAAACAATCGGCAAAACCCCTGTAGCCATGGGATCCAGCGCCCCTGTATGACCCACTTTTTTGGCTTGAGACCACCGTTTTAAACGACTGACCACGCCATTGGATGTCAAACCTTGAGGCTTATCCACGATGAGGACTCCGTTTAAATCCCGACCCTTGTTACGTTTACTCATCAGTTGTGTCTATCACTCTTTAATGCCTGATGGATCAGCGCATTAATACGCGCTCCCCGTTTGAGTGAATCATCGTAATGAAATCTGAGATGAGGTACCTTGCGAGCTTTCAGCGCTCGACCAAGTTCCATTCGAAGGAAAGTTGACGCCTCATTGAGGATCGTCAAACTCTCAACAATCTTCTCATCAGAGTCGTCAGTAACTAACACTGTGATATTCACATCCGCGTAGGACAAATCTCTAGATAGATCAACAAAGTTCACCGTAACCATACCAATACGAGGATCCTTTAATTCGCGCTGGATGAGGAGAGCAAGATCCCGCTTGATCTGCTCACCCAATCGCTGAGTGCGATTAAATTCGACCGGCATTAGACCTTCCGTGCAACCTCGCGAACATCGAAAACTTCGATTTTATCGCCTGACTTCACGTCCGTGTAATTCTTAACGCCGATACCGCACTCGGTGCCATTCCGCACTTCGTTGACGTCATCTTTGAAACGACGAAGTGATTCAAGTTCACCCTCGTAAATCACGACGTTATCGCGTAGCACTCGTATTTTCTTGTTTCGGTAGACGATACCCTCAACCACCATACAACCAGCAATCTGACCGAATTTTGGCGAATTGAAGACATCACGTACTTCAGCCACACCGATAATTTCTTCACGCAATTCGGGCGCGAGAAGACCAGACAGTGCAGCTTTCACGTCATCAACGATGTCATAAATTACGCTGTAATAGCGCAATTCGATTCCATCACGCTCGATGACCTGACGAGCGCCAGCATCCGCACGGACATTAAAGCCCAAGACAATTGCGCCAGCAGACGATGCAAGCGTTGCATCAGATTCAGTAATTCCGCCAACTCCTTGTGCAATTAAATTCACTCGTACTTCATCTGTAGCAAGCTTAATAAGTGCGGCTGATAAAGCTTCAAGCGTGCCTCGCACATCCGTTTTCAAGACGATATTAAGATTGGATACCTCACCAGCTTCCATATTGGAGAACATTTGATCCAGCTTTTGCGCCTGCTGACGTTTGTGTTCAGCATCACGAGTACGCTCTGATCGGAATTCAGCAACCTCACGCGCCTTCCGCTCATTCTCAAGCACCATGAGCTCGTCACCCGCATCCGGAGTTCCTGACAGGCCTAGAATCTCAACAGGAATCGATGGACCTGCTTTTTTAAGCTGCTTACCATTTTCATCCACCAGTGCGCGGACTTTACCGACTTGCTCACCAGCGAGAATGGCATCTCCAACTTTCAAAAGTCCATTTTGCACAAGCACTGTTGCAACGGGACCACGACCACGATCAAGACGTGACTCAACAACGGTACCACGGGCTTGACCTTCGTGAACGGCGGAGAGTTCCAACAGCTCGGATTGCAACAATACCGCTTCCAAAAGCTCATCGATCCCTTGACCCGTATTTGCGCTCACTGAAATAAATTGAACATCCCCACCCCAGTCCTCTGGAATCACTTCTCGGCTCGCCAACTCGGTCTTTACGCGATCCGGATCTGCTTCTTCCTTATCAATTTTATTGACTGCCACAACGATTGGGACACCAGCCAAGCGCGCATGCTGAACTGCTTCCTCCGTCTGTGGCATGACGCCATCATCAGCTGCAACGACAAGAATCACCACGTCAGTAACCTGTGCACCACGTGCACGCATACTCGTGAAAGCAGCGTGACCCGGCGTATCGATAAACGTAATCATTCCGTTGTCCGTATCGACGTGATAGGCACCGATATGTTGGGTGATCCCTCCGGCTTCGCCAGCGGCGACACGGGATTTCCGAATTCGGTCAAGTAACGATGTTTTCCCGTGGTCTACATGCCCCATCACTGTCACGACTGGCGCACGAGGTGCCCGCTCACCTTGAAGCTCTTGATAATCGTCAAGTACGGATTGTTCGAGTGCATCGTCGGCGACAACTTCGATTTTATGTCCCATTTCCTCGACAACTAGCACGGCAGTGTCTTCATCCAGAACTTGGTTGATGGTGGCCATGACACCCATCTTCATCAAAATTTTAATCAGCTCACCTGACTTCACTGCCATTTGGTTAGCCAACTCAGCGACAGTCACGGGTCCTGAAATCTTCACCTCGCGGATAATTGGTGCGGCTGGCTTTTCGAATTTATGCGAGGACAGCTCCTCAGCAGCTTTACCCGGCTTCCGTCGACCACGCATTTTAGGTCCACGCTCATCGTCAGTTGCAACAATCTTGCCACGCTTGTCATCGCGTTTGCCCAGTGGCTTACCATGACGCCGCGGTTCATCATCATCGTTCGGACGATCGCGGCGTGCATGTGGTTCTTTTTTATGACGTCGGCCATCATCTTCTTTCGGCGGTGGTGGTGGCTCGACGATAGGCGCCACAGTCACTGCTTCTTCAACAGTTGGCGCGCTCTCTTCAGCAACAGGCGCTTCTTGAGGCACCTTAGCTTCAGCAACTTGCTCAGCCGACTCAGCCTCGCGATGAGCCCGTTCTTCCGCTTCTTGTACCTCACGTAATTTCGCGTCCTCAATTTCACGCTGCTTTTCTGCTTCCGAAGTCAAATCTCGATGCACATAGGTGCGCTTTTTGCGAACCTCAACATTTACTGCGCCAGCACCTGCCTTTATGGTTGATGTCGATTTACGACGTAACGTGACTTTGGCGGGTTCCGCAGAGACTTTCGCTTGTCCTGAACGAATATGCGCAAGGAGTTTCTGTTTCTCATCATCAGTAACGACATCATCTGACGATGATTTATCGATTCCAGCCCCCGCCATCTGAAAGAGTAATTGTTCAGCTGATATACCAACCAATGTGGCCAGCTGTTTCACTGTTGTGTCAGACAAAACTTACTCCTGTTCGCTACTTTCTTCGGCTGATTCGTCCGCATCTTCTGCGAACCATGGTTCACGCGCTTTCATGATGAGAGTTGCTGCAGCAGCTTCATCCACCCCTTCGATTTCAGTCAATTCATCGACTGAAAGTTCGGCCAAGTCTTGCATGGTACAAACCCCACGGTCGGCAAGCTGATAAGCAAGCCCTGGTGTCATTCCCTCCATAGTAAGGAGATCATCCTGTGGCTCACGTGCTTCATCACCAGCAAGAGCGGCTGTCAACAAGACATCACGTGATCGTGCTCTCAGAGTTTCCACCAGATCTTCATCGAACCCCTCGATTGAGAGCATCTCCTCAACAGGGACATAAGCCACTTCGTCAATCGAAGTAAACCCTTCTTCAACCAAGATGCGCGCTAATTCCGCGTCTGCATCGAGTCGGACCATAAACATATTGACAAGCTTCTCAGACTCAGCCTCCTGCCGCTCGACAGCCTGTTCCTCACTCATCACATTGAGCTTCCAAGCGGTCAGCTCAGAGGCCAAGCGGACATTTTGACCACCGCGACCAATCGCTTGGGCTAGATTGTCACCGGTGACCGCCACGTCCATCGACCGATTATCTTCGTCCATCACAATTGAAGACACTTCCGCTGGCGCCATGGCATTAATCACGAGTTGCGCTGGGTTATCGTCCCATAAAACAATATCCACACGCTCTCCGTTGAGCTCGTTAGAAACAGCTTGCACGCGAGCGCCACGCATACCGACGCAAGCGCCCACTGGATCAATTCTTCCATCGTTGGTCTTAACAGCAATTTTCGCTCTCATTCCAGGATCGCGAGCAGCACCACGAATTTCGATGGTTTCTTCAGCGATCTCTGGGACTTCGATTTTGAACAGTTCGATCAAAAATTCAGGCGAATTGCGCGACAGGATCAATTGCGGGCCACGACCCTCGGTACGAATTTCCTGCAAAATCGCGCGGACACGATCATTCACTCGGAAAATTTCGCGGCCGATCAAATTATCACGTGGCATGAGTGCTTCTGCGGCACCTCCCAAATCCACAATCACTGAATCACGAGTTACTTTTTTGACTGTGCCGTTTATCAGGCTAAGCAGTCGACTTTCATAATCGGCAACAACTTTTTCGCGCTCAGCCTCTCGGACTTTCTGAACAATGACTTGCTTGGCGGTCTGTGCCTCAATGCGACCGAAATCAGCTGACTCAACTTCAATTTCGTATTCATCACCAACTTGAAGCCCCGTATCGATTTCAGCTGCTTCCTCGGTGGTGAGCTCTGAACCCAAGATGGCCAGGTGGTCATCTGGCACAACAACCCAGCGACGATAAGTATCGTAATCCCCGGTTGTACGATCAATCGCAACACGAATATCTGCCTCTTCATCTTCATAACGCTTGCGCGTAGCTGTCGCCAACGCCTGCTCGATTGCTTCAAATACGATACCTTTCGGAATCCCCTTTTCGTTCGAAAAGAGTTCGACTACCTGAAGGATTTCCTTACTTCCCATCTTTGCTTCCGCCTGCTTGTGTGACATTAGTCACAACCAATTGACCTCGTTCTATATGCTCTGCTGGGAATTCGTATTCTGTATCCCCGGATTGCAAAAGCACAGCTTGATTCGCGACACCAGCGATGACGCCAGAATAATTTTTCCTCCCCTCAAAAGGGACTTTGAGCTTAAGTCTTATTTGAAGACCAACAAATCGCGTAAAATGCTCAAGCCGATACAACACACGCTCGATTCCGGGCGATGACACCTCAAGGATGTATCGCTCTGGAAGTGGGTCTTCAACATCAAGAACACGCGAGACCTGACGACTCACCGCTTCACAATCGTCGACTGTCACTGGGCGATTGGGATGGTCGATCACAAGGCGTAATGTTGACCGGTTTGCTCTGCCAACAATCTCAATCGCCCACAACTCCAAATCAAGCGAAGTGACACTTGGCCCGAGAAGCTCTGTCAGTTGCTGTTGCTTCGGTGTCATTTCCAACCGCCAAAAACAAAAAAACCCCTAATGGGGTTCATGGCCTGCGTATCCTCTTCTTACAGCACTTGGCGAAACGCAAATCCTACCAAGGCCCCCTTGCAAAAAGCCGCAATATTATGACGGAGACGTTTTAGTAAATCAATCGTTAATCTCGAGCGATTCGATCGACCGTACAGCGCTCTCCTGCGGGACATAATAGATTGCGAAGCACCTTGTCTGAACGCTCGATCAGGCTATCACTATCACCGAGAGTCGGATAGGGTCTGAAGTTCCACATTTTGGAACCGCGCATAAAACGGACGATACCGATTGGAGATCCTCGACGAAAAACCTCAAAACTTCGTCGACCGAGACGTTTGATTATGAGCATCGCGGCACCTCCTCATCACTATCTCCAATCTCTTAATCTAGGCATCACAACCAATTTTTTCAAACCTTCGTGGTATTAGATGATTTCGCAACCGCAAAAGAATGCAGTGATGCCAATCCAAATCATCGATAATCACTGAAAGCCAAAGAACCCCGGCAAAAATCAACGCTACAAACACTGCTGCAGAACCTAGGTCCTAAGTCTTTAATCCGGCCGAAAAGCAGGTGTGGTTCATCACCCACACGAACAACGATAGCCTCAATCGCTGAGTTGGGCGCCTAACACCGACGACAAGTTCTAAGTACGATTTCAACAGGATCACGAACAAACTAGAAAGCGAAGGTAATGAGAGTCCCCTTAAGACTACCTCCTGACAAAAAGCAGACTCATGCTTCCATGCATCCCGAAATCCTTTTGTAGAATATCATGTAGCCTTAATGATGTGCGTCAAACCCTAATAACAGACTTCGCCATCGAACTCTCAACCCGACGTCAAGAAACCATAAAACACAGATCAATTAGAATTTTGGGGAGATGACGACCATATTTCAAAGATGGTGCCGAAGGCCGGACTTGAACCGGCACGAGCTACGCTCACTACCCCCTCAAGATAGCGTGTCTACCAATTCCACCACTTCGGCGAGGAAGCCGCAGGTTAATTATCTGCGCCTAAAAAATCAAGAAATCAGTCGACCGTTTTCGGTGCAACGGGCTCTTTAATAACCGATTGTTTACCTTGAGCTGGCACTTCGGGCAAGCCAAAAGTACCGACCGCCTCGGCTTTCTGCTTGGCAATCACAGCCAACGCAAGGCTCGTGGCAAAGAAAAGAGCAGCCAACCCCGCAGTGAGTTTCACTAGGAAACTTCCTGTACCCGCCGAACCGAAGACTGTCTGCGAAGCGCCACCACCGAAGGAGGCACCGGCATCAGCGCCTTTTCCTTGCTGGATCAAAACGAGACCGATGACTGATGCCCCAATCAACACATGTACAATTAAAAGAATCGTTTCCATTATTTCCGTTCCCATGCAGCAATAATCGCCGCAAATTTATCTGCTTTCAAAGAGGCTCCACCCACTAAAGCACCCGAAACCCCTTCGGCTGAAAACACTTCATCAGCCGATTCCGGAGAAACACTCCCTCCGTATAAGACTAAAGCATCTGCTCGACCGACCACATCACGAACAGTGGCGTGCATCTCTGCAATATCCGAACGCGTCGCAGATAAACCAGTACCAATAGCCCATACAGGCTCATAAGCGATCACAATACCGCTCACATCCAAACTTGCTGTTAACAACGGTTTCAATTGCTGGGCAACCACATCAAGAGCCCGACCAGACTCACGCTCCCCTCGAGTTTCGCCGACGCAGAATACTGGGAACATGCCAGTTTCGAGTACCGCAGCAACCGCTGGCAACAAGCTTTCGGAGGTTTCGCCAAAGCGTATTCGTCTCTCCGAATGACCTAAGATCGCCATTGAGCAGCCAGCATCATGGGCCATATCCGCGTTGATACACCCAGTTTGTGCCCCGAAATGGTCGCCAATACAGTCTTGAGCACCTAGCAGAATCGATGAACTGTCGAGGACTTGCGCGATTGGATCAATCCACAATGCAGGCGGACAAATCCCAACAGATGTTGCAGGTTGATGCTCAATCCCAGCGACAGCTTGGGCTAATGCAACTGCATCAGCCCGAGCCGTATTCATCTTCCAGTTTCCGATAATCATCGACATCTATTTCCTCTGGAGCGAGTACGTTAGCTGATTGAAGCGACCTTTTCTACCGATGTCGCAATTTGCTCAGCGCAATCCTTCACTTCGGTTGGGTTAACACCTTCGACCATCACGCGAACCACGGGTTCTGTTCCACTTGGACGTAACACGACCCGACCAGAATCGCCCAACTGAGATTCGACAGCACTGACCGCGTGGTTCACCAGTTGATGATCCAAATGATCACGGGAAACAAGAGGGACGTTGATGAGGATTTGCGGATACTTTGTCATGCCATTACGCGCTTCGCTCAATGTTTGCCCAGAGAGTAACAGTGCATTGACAACCTGAAGCGCGGCCACTAGCCCATCGCCGGTCGATGTCAGGTCAGAGCAAATAATGTGACCAGAAGTCTCGCCTCCCAATGTCCACTGGCGCTCCTCCATTGCCTCAATCACATAACGATCGCCCACGTTCGTTCGTAAAAATGGAATTTGCATATCAGCCAATGCTTTCTCGAGGCCTAGGTTAGTCATTAAAGTGCCAGCGACACCACCATCCATACGACCACGCTGATATCGAGATGCCGCAATGATGTATAAAATCTCGTCGCCATCAACAAGTGCACCATTTTCATCGACTAAGACCACTCTATCAGCGTCGCCATCAAGAGCGATACCTAGGTCAGCTTGGGTTGAAACAACGGCTTCAATCAACGCATCAGGTGCTGTCGACCCGACCCCATTGTTGATGTTAAGTCCATCGGGAGTCACACCAATCGCTTCGACAGTTGCGCCGAGTTCTCGAAGCACCTTGGGCGCGATTTGATAGGCCGCACCGTTCGCACAATCGACGATCACCTTCAATCCCGAGAGGTCTGTACCGAGACGCAAAGTATGCTTACAGAATTCGATGTACCGACCAGCAGCAGCATTGGCCCGAGAGGCACGCCCTAATAACGGCCCGCTCACTGTGGTAAACGGCTCATCGAGCAGTCGCTCAATTTCGTGCTCCACGTCATCAGGAAGTTTAGTTCCGTTCTTGTCGAAGAACTTGATGCCGTTATCTTCATAACCGTTGTGGCTTGCGCTGATTACAATCCCGCCCTCAGCTGAGAATATCCGCGTCAGATATGAAATGGCAGGGGTTGGCATTGGTCCAAGCATCACAGGATCCACGCCAGCTGCGATTAAGCCAGCTTCGAGCGCGGTCTCAAACATATAACCAGAGAGCCGTGTATCTTTTCCAATCAAGATCTTCGGGCGGCCGGTATGGCCCCGACGGACTGTTTGACCGAATGCCCAACCGAGCTTAAGTACAAATTCGGCGGTGATGCATCCTTCACCAACTCGGCCTCTGACACCGTCTGTTCCGAAATACTTTCGACTCATATTTACTGCGTTCCCTGCGTTAACGTTTGCATCACGGCCATTGCATCACGCGTCTCAGCAACATCATGAACCCGCAAAATTGCAGCGCCATACGATGCTGCAATAGCCGCCGCCACCGCGCTTCCTGTGACACGTTGTTCGACTGGACGACCGGTCATGTCACCTATCATGGTCTTTCGAGAGACCCCAACCAACACAGGATATCCACTTTGAACAAAGCGATCCAAACTTCTGAACAGAGCAACATTGTGCTCAAACATCTTCCCAAATCCGAAGCCCGGGTCGAGCAAAAGCTGATCTTCGGTAAATCCTGCATCTCGGCAAACGTCAACACGTGTCATCAGCCACTGGTACACATCGTCTACAGCATCATCGTATGTTGGCTGATTTTGCATCGTCTGTGGCGTGCCTTCCATATGCATCAGACAAACGGGGAGGCCTGTCTGTAACGCCGCGGCCATCGCTCCCTCGCGTAGCAACGCCCTCACATCATTAATCATCCGGGCGCCATTAGCGGCGCTCTCAATCATCACAGTCGGAGTGGAGGTATCAACTGAGATCACTGCATCGAACCTATCGGACAGTGCTTCGACTACTGGAACTACTCGGTCAAGTTCCTCACTTTCCGACACGGGAGCCGCCCCCGGACGTGTGCTCTCTCCACCTACATCGAGTATGGTCGCACCTTCGGCCAGATAACAGTCAGCATGTGATAAAATCTTATTAAACGACGCTCGCCCGTCAAAAAATTTGCCGCCATCAGAAAATGAATCAGGGGTGACATTTAAGACAGCCATTACCTGGGGTCCTCGGAACCCCAGATCTGGCCATGCAATCTTTTGCATCGCTGTTAATTGGTTGGCGCTGCGCCATCCTCTGTAGCAGTATCAGAAGCGTCATTGCTCGCCGCTTCATGCAAATCATCGTTCCTGTCTGGTGATCCGCCTTGTGGCTTGTCACCATCATTCCAATCCGCTGGAGGGCCAGGTTTCCGTCCTTCCATGATCTGATCGATTTGTTTTGAGTCGATTGTTTCGTATTCCATCAAACAATCGGCCATAACATGTAGTTTATCCATGTTCTCTTCTAGCGTTGTTTTGGCCACCTGATAACAGGAATCCAATATGTCTTTCACTTCTTCGTCGATCAGCCGCGCGGTATCGTCTGATTGACCATGCGCTGGTCGGCTCATCGAGCGACCCAAGAAAGGCTCATTGTCTTCTTCATCGTACATCTGCGGCCCAAGCTTTTCGGAAAGACCCCACTTCGTCACCATATTGCGAGCGATCGAAGTCGCACGCTGAATATCGTTCGATGCACCTGTGGTCACGCCTTCCACGCCCAAAGTAAGTTCTTCAGCAATCCGACCACCGTAGAGCGAACAAATCTGACTAATCAAACATCGCTTGGAATGACTGTACTTATCTTCTTCCGGCAAGAACATGGTGACACCCAGCGCACGCCCTCGAGGAATGATCGAAACCTTATATACCGGGTCATGTTCTGGCATCAATCGACCCACAATAGCGTGACCAGCCTCGTGGTAAGCCGTGTTCCGTTTTTCAGATTCTTTCATCACCATAGACCGACGTTCAGCACCCATCATGATCTTATCTTTTGCCTGCTCAAAGTGGCTCATTGCTACGACCCGCGTGCTGGCACGAGCGGCGAATAACGACGCTTCATTGACCAGATTCGCGAGATCGGCGCCGGAAAATCCAGGTGTACCCCGAGCAATTAACGATGCATCGACTTCTGAAGCAACTGGCACTTTTTTCATGTGAACCCTAAGAATCTGCTCACGTCCTCGGATATCTGGGAGCCCAACAACCACTTGCCGGTCAAATCGACCCGGGCGGAGTAATGCCTGATCGAGAACATCTGGTCGGTTTGTCGCGGCAATGACGATGACTCCATCATTGACATCAAAACCATCCATCTCGACCAACAATTGGTTCAATGTCTGCTCACGTTCATCGTGACCACCTCCAAGCCCAGCACCACGCTGACGGCCGACAGCATCAATCTCATCAATGAAAATGATACAGGGTGCTTGTTTCTTCGCTTGTTCAAACATGTCGCGCACTCGAGATGCACCAACACCAACGAACATCTCTACGAAATCTGATCCCGAAATGAAAAAGAAGGGCACCTTGGCTTCACCAGCGATTGCCTTCGCTAACAATGTTTTACCAGTACCCGGAGGCCCTGCCATTAAAACACCACGTGGGATCCGCCCACCAAGCCTTTGAAACTTGCCTGGATCTTTCAAAAATTCAACCAGTTCTGCAACGTCGTCCTTGGCCTCATCACAACCGGCCACGTCGGCAAACGTAGTTTTGATTTGGTCCTCGCTAATCAAGCGCGCCTTTGATTTTCCAAACGACATCGGGCCCCCACGCCCACCGCCCATGCCGCCCTGCATTTGACGCATGAAAAAAATGAAAATCGCGAGAATTATCAGCACTGGAAAAGCGGCAACCAACAGTTGCGTCCATACGGACTGCTGCTGTGGTTTGCGGCCTTCGACAACGACGTTATGCTGAAGCAGATCATCCATCAATCGCGGGTCCTGCACTGCCGGGCGCACAGTCTCGTAAACATCGCCATTAGAACGCGTTGCAACAATCGACTGCCCGTCGATGATAACGCGACGAATCTGGTCTCGATTCACTTCCTCAACGAACTGAGAGTAATTAATCTGCTGTGACTGTGTTTCCACACTGAAGTTGTTGAATACTGTAAGTAAAACAGCAGCGATCACCAACCAAAGCACCAAATTTCTCGCCATAATTTTCTCCATTCCTTCAGAGGAGACGGGCTCCTCAATATTTATAGTGTATTTGGGCAGGCCAACCGAATTCAAAGGGTTGAACCGCGAAAGCCCTTTGCTAAAAGATAAGTTTCTCGGCTACGCGAACGCGACGCGCCAGGTTTCCGCGTTTTCAGGACACAGAAATCTGTCTGAAGCGCCTGAAAAAATTCATCGAACCCCTCGCCCTGAAACACTTTCACGAAAAAAGCACCGCCGGGATTCAACGTCTGTCGCGCAAAATTAAGTGCTAGTTCACACAAATACATAGCCCTCGGTTGATCCACAGATTTATTTCCTGATAAGTTTGGCGACATATCAGACAACACAACGTCAACCCCAACCCCGTTTAATGATTGCATCAAGCGATCAAAAACCGCGTCTTCTGTAAAGTCCCCCAGTATAATTTCTACGTCCGCGATTGAATCCATTTTGAGGATATCAAGCGCAAATATTCGGCCAGAAGGGCCTGTCCAATTCGCAACTAACTCAGTCCAACCACCAGGAGCGGCCCCTAGATCAACGACGACATCCCCTGATTTAATCAGTTGGTTCTTCACTTGTACTTCTTCTAACTTAAAGCTCGCCCGCGACCGACGACCTTCCGCTTGTGCTTTCTGTACGTACGGATCATCAAAATGCTCTTTTAACCAGCGACCGCTGGACTTGGATCGTGCCATGTTTTGCTCTACACTCGCGCGCTCCCTCGATGGAGACGACTATGTTAACGCCAGAACGCAAAAAACAGATGCGGGCGATTGGGCATCACTTGAAGCCGGTTGTATTGGTAAGCGATCAAGGAATGTCTACTGGTTTAATCGACGAACTCAATCGCGCACTAAACGATCATGAGTTAATCAAAATTAAAGTGCGCGCAGAGCGCGATACACGAAAAGTTTTAATTGCCTCCCTTTGCGAGGAAACCGGTGCTCAATGTGTGCAATCAACCGGTGCTATGGCGCTTCTTTTTAAGGCTGCGGAACGACCCAATCCTCGTTTATCAAATCTGATCCGCCCAATCTGACTATCGATGTTCTACGGAATCAATCTCATATTCGACGACACCGCCAGGGGTTGTCACCGACACGTCGTCACCCTCTTCTTTCCCAATCAACCCACGGGCGATTGGTGATGTCACAGAGATTTTTCCATTTTTCACGTCCGCCTCATCTTCACCCACAATTTGATAGGTCACTGATTGGCTAGCCTCTAGATTAATGAGCGTCACCGTGACTCCAAAAATCACTTTACCGGTATTTTCAATTTGCGTCACATCGATCACTTGAGCATGGGATAACTTCGCCTCGATATCTTTAATCCGGCCTTCACAGAATCCCTGCTGTTCGCGCGCAGCGTGGTACTCAGCATTTTCTTTCAGATCACCATGCTCACGCGCTTCAGCAATTGCAGCAACGATGCGGGGACGTTCAATTTGCTTTAAACGCTGCAGTTCGTCCCGGAGCAACGATTCTCCGGATTTGGTCATCGGTATCTTACTCATTTGAGTCCCTATTATTGTGTCTCGACACGACAATGAAGTTCCTGAAGTCGTCGGACTTCACGTTCGTTACCAAACTTCAGCGCACGCACAATCGATTCCCCACCTGCTAAGGTTGTTGTATAACAAACTTTATGATTCAAGGCTGTACGACGAATCGTTGCAGAATCTGTGATCGCTTGTCGACCCTCAGTTGTATTTACAATAAACGCGATTGCATCATTTTTTATCATATCAACAATATTTGGCCGACCTTCCATCACTTTATTCACATGCTGGCAAGCGATGCCAGACTTGATTAAGTGATCGCATGTTCCACCAGTTGCGACGAGCTCAAATCCCATTTCAATTAAGGATTGTGCAAGAACCGCAGCGCGAGTCTTATCTGCATCGCGGACAGATACAAAAGCACGCCCAATGCTAGGTAACCGATCGCCAGCGGCCTCATGCGCTTTGGCAAAGGCCTCATCAAAACTATCACCAGTTCCCATGACTTCACCGGTTGATTTCATTTCAGGACCCAGGATTGGGTCGACTCCTGGAAATTTTATGAAGGGGAAAACGCTCTCTTTCACACTAAAAAATGGCGGAATCAGTTCCTTGGTCATGTTCTGCGCTTCAAGGGACGCACCCGCCATACAGCGAGCAGCGACTTTCGCTAGGGACACCCCTATACATTTCGAGACGAATGGGACTGTTCGTGAGGCGCGTGGATTCACTTCAATTACATACACATCCTCGCCCTGCACAGCCATCTGCACATTCATTAAGCCAACAACACTCAACTCACGCGCCATGCGGATTACTTGATCACGAATTTCATCCTGAATGTGTTTTGACAAACTATAGGGTGGCAGTGAACATGCAGAGTCACCCGAGTGGACGCCAGCCTGTTCGATGTGTTCCATAATGGCACCAATCACCACGTGCTCACCATCGCTCACTGCATCCACGTCAACTTCGATTGCTGGATCGAGGAAGTGATCAAGAAGCACTGGAGAGTCATCACTCGCGACCACAGCATCCTGAAGATAACGTTGTAGCTCAGAGAGATTTGAAACCACTTCCATCGCACGCCCTCCAAGAACGTAGGAAGGACGGACAACCAGGGGGAAACCTATGCTTTCTGCCAAAGCCAATCCCTCTTCAAGACTCCGCGCCGTCGCGTTCGCCGGCTGTCTCAGACCCAAACGCGTAACCATTTGCTGGAATCGCTCCCGATCTTCAGCACGGTCAATGGCTTCAGGCGATGTGCCAATAATAGGAACACCGGACGCCTCAAGTTCGCGTGCAAGCTTGAGCGGTGTCTGACCACCAAACTGAACAATCACGCCCTTTGGCTGTTCGATATCGACAATCGCCAACACATCCTCAAGCGTCACTGGCTCAAAGAACAAACGATCTGAAGTGTCGTAGTCAGTAGAGACAGTCTCCGGGTTACAGTTCACCATAATGGTTTCATAACCATCTTCACGCATCGCAAATGCAGCGTGAACACAGCAATAATCAAATTCAATACCCTGGCCGATTCGGTTCGGACCACCACCCAAGACCATAATCTTGTCACGGCTTGATGGGGTCGCCTCACACTCTTCCTCATAGGTTGAATAGAGATATGCCGTTGGTGTCGCAAACTCACCAGCACAGGTGTCAACGCGCTTATACACAGGCCTTACATCAAGTTTTAGGCGACGGTCACGCAATTCTTTTTCTGACACATCGAGGAGCACCGCTAAACGTTTATCAGAAAATCCCTTGCGCTTTAAACGCCACAGTGAATCACGATCGAGATCCGATAAAGCCATCTCCGTTAGACGCGCCTCCTCCCAAACTAAATCCTCGATTTGCGCGAGGAACCACGGATCAATTTTTGAGGCCTTAAAAATCTCGTCAATGCTCATTCCACTGCGGAAAGCGTCTGCAACGCACCATAAACGACGTGGACCAGGATTCGCGAACTCATGACGCATTGCCTGCACAGACTCGTCAGAATCCCACTCAAATGTTGGATCCAAGCCGCTGACACCAATTTCAAGACCACGTAATGCCTTTTGCATCGACTCCTGAAAGCTCCGGCCAATCGCCATCACTTCACCGACAGATTTCATCTGCGTCGTCAAACGATTATCAGCTTGCGGGAATTTTTCAAATGTAAAGCGTGGGACTTTGGTCACTACGTAATCAATTGACGGCTCGAATGATGCAGGCGTTGCTCGACCTGTGATCTCATTGGCGAGTTCGTCAAGCGTGTAACCAACCGCCAATTTGGCAGCGACCTTCGCAATCGGGAATCCTGTCGCTTTGGATGCGAGTGCGGATGAACGTGATACACGCGGATTCATCTCGATCACCACTAAGCGACCATTTTCAGGATCGACACCAAACTGGACATTAGAACCACCTGTTTCGACACCAATTTCACGCAACACAGCCACCGAGGCATTTCGCATGAGTTGATATTCTTTATCGGTCAGTGTCTGTGCTGGAGCAACAGTGATGGAGTCACCGGTATGCACACCCATTGGATCGAAGTTTTCAATCGAGCAGACTATGATGCAGTTGTCCTTGCGGTCGCGCACCACTTCCATCTCGTACTCTTTCCAACCGAGTAGAGACTCGTCGATCAATAATTCATGTGTCGGTGATAAGTCGAGGCCACGCTCGCAAATCTCTTCGAATTCTTCGCGGTTATATGCAACACCGCCACCTGATCCACCCATGGTGAACGACGGACGAATAATGCAAGGAAAACCGAGATCATCGGCTGCACTACGCGCTTCGTCCATCGTATGCGCAATATGGCTACGTGGCGTTTCAAGCCCGATTGCTTTCATCGCCTTATCGAAACGGTCCCTGTCTTCAGCCTTGTTGATGGCATCCGCATTCGCGCCAATTAGCTGAACACCATACTTTTCGAGAATCCCTACACGATCCAAATCGAGCGCACAATTCAGTGCAGTCTGACCACCCATGGTTGGCAGCAATGCGCTCGGATGCTCCTTCTCGATCACCTTTGCAACGGACTGCCAGCGGATTGGCTCAATGTATGTTGCATCAGCCATCACTGGATCAGTCATGATGGTAGCGGGGTTTGAGTTTACCAAAATGACTCGATAGCCCTCCTCGCGAAGCGCTTTACATGCCTGTGCGCCGGAGTAGTCAAACTCACATGCTTGCCCAATAACAATCGGACCTGCACCGATAATCAGAATCGATTCAAGATCAGTACGTTTTGGCATCAGCGAGACTCCATGTTCGCGATAAATTGATCAAACAATGGGGCCAAATCATGTGGTCCCGGGCTCGCTTCAGGATGACCCTGAAAACTGAATGCTGAGGTATCGATCCGCGATATCCCCTGCAAAGACTGATCAAATAATGACTGATGCGTTATCTTGAGGTTCGCTGGCAAGGTGTGTGCATCAATCGCAAAACCGTGATTTTGGCTAGTAATCATCACAATCCCTGACTCGATATCCTGAACAGGATGGTTCGCACCGTGGTGACCGAACTTCATTTTCATCGTTTTGGCGCCTGATGCGAGACCGAGGAGTTGGTGACCTAAACAGATCCCAAACAGCGGAATTTTCGTTTCTAAAATTTCCTGAATCGCCTCAATCGCGTAAGTGCAAGGCTCAGGATCTCCAGGTCCATTCGACAAGAACACCCCATCAGGATTCATCGCTAACACATCTTCTGCTGGAGTTTTCGCAGGAACAACGGTCAAGCGGCAACCGCGATCAGCGAGCATTCTTAGAATATTGCGCTTCACCCCAAAGTCATACGCAATAACATGGAAGCGCGCATCCATCGTTTTAGGGTGTCCCTTACCTAAAAGCCACGAGCCCTCATCCCACTCGTACGCTGATGCAGTTGTAACCTCTTGAGCGAGATCCATACCAGCGAGCCCGGGGAACTCAGCCAGCGCGGCCTGTGCTTTTGCAACACCCGCATCCGAACATGCGTCAACACCCGAAATAATGACACCTGCTTGAACCCCTTTATCACGCAAAATACGAGTCAGCTTGCGTGTATCGATATCTGCTATTGCAACAAGGCCTGCTGATTTTAAGTAGGTGGCCAATGATCCATGTGCGCGGAAATTACTCGGCAAGAGCGGGAGATCACGAATGATCAATCCACCTGCATGAATCATGTTCGATTCTTCATCCTCCGGAGTCACACCCGTATTTCCGATGTGTGGATACGTCAGCGTCACTAATTGCCGTGCATACGACGGGTCTGTCAAGATTTCCTGATACCCCGTCATTGCGGTGTTAAATACTACTTCACCGACAGATACCCCGTCCGCGCCGATGGAGCTACCGACAAACCGTGTGCCGTCCGCAAGTGTTAAAGTTGCAGGTGATTTCAACCGGGAATCCTCTGTCTCGACAGACTCGGCTGGCGCCAAGCGATTGACAGCGCAGTTTAGGGAGATTAGACCGAGAAGTCCAACGACGCTGTAAGGTTTTACTTACAAGCCAAGAACATCTCGCATTGAATATAAGCCCGGCGATTGCTCTGACGCCCAAATAGCCGCACGTACAGCACCATTGGCAAATGTTCGTCGACTAGAGGCCTTATGGGTAATCTCAACACGCTCGCCTTCTGCAGCGAACAGCACTGTATGCTCACCGACCACATCACCAGCTCTTACTGTTGCAAATCCAATTTGCTCGCGAGGACGTGCACCTGTCTGGCCCTCGCGACCAAAAACAGCGACTTGGTTCAAGTCACGACCGAGCGCATTCGCAACCACGCGACCCATCGCTAATGCGGTACCGCTTGGAGCATCCGCTTTGTGTCGATGATGCGCCTCAAACACTTCAATATCGACTGAATCACCAAAGATACGTGATACACGATCCAATAAATCAAAAACCACATTGACGCCAACACTGAAATTTGGCGCGTACACAACAGGAATTCCTTTGGCAGCTTCAGCAATCACCGCCTCCTGCGCTTCCGAAAATCCAGTTGTTCCAATTACACACGGAGCATCCTTTTCAACACACCACTGGAGATGCTCAAGCGTTGCTTCGATCGTTGTAAAGTCAATAACAACAAGACTCAACGAACCAAACAAATCGAGGCAGCTGTGAATTGGTGCGCCGCAATGACCCTGACTGACAAGCTCGCCTGCATCAGCTCCCACAAGTGTCGATGATGGGCGAACGGTCGCTCCAGACAGCACCACACCATCTGTCCCAAGAGTCGCCTCAATCAGTGCGCGACCCATGCGGCCAGATGCCCCGGTGATTATCACATTGGTCATTAGAACTTCATCTCATCAAAGAATGATTTGACGCTGTCAAACCACCCCTCGCGCTTTGGCGCGTGGGTCTTATGATTCAGCGTTTGGTGAAGCTCTTCGAGTAGTTCACGCTGTTTCGCAGTCAGGTTCACAGGTGTTTCTACCGTCACCCTACAAAGCAAGTCGCCTTGCGCTCCACCGCGCACTGGCTTCACGCCCTTCGAACGAACCCGGAATAACTTACCGGTTTGCGTACCATCTGGGACTTTGAGCTTGACTCGACCATTAAGGGTCGGAACTTCGAGCTCGCCGCCAAGTGCCGCGTCTGTGAATGAAAGCGGGACTTCACAATACAGATCTTTGCCATCCCGCGTGAAGATCCGATGCTCTTTGACATTTACTTGAACATAAAGATCGCCCGTTGGGCCGCCGTTAACACCCGCTTCACCCTCACCAGACAAGCGAACGCGGTCGCCCGTATCAACTCCCGCAGGAATTTTCACAGACAACGTCTTCGTTTCTTCCTTACGCCCTTGGCCTCGACACTCACCACAGGGATCTGTAACCACCTTTCCGTGTCCGTGACACCGTGGGCAGGTCTGCTGAATTGCAAAGAATCCCTGCTGCATGCGCACCTGGCCCTGGCCATTACAGGTCTGACAATTCTTGGGCGACGAACCTGGTTTTGCACCGCTACCTTGGCAAGTATCACATTCAGTCAGTCGCGGTACTCGGATCATCTTTTCGACGCCAAAAACGGCGTCTTCTAACGCGAGATCAAGGGTGTAACGCAGATCACTGCCACGTTGCACGGATGATCGTCCGCCACCCGAACCGGCACCACCAAAGATATCACCAAAAACATCACCAAAAATATCTGAAAAGCTCGCACCGCTTCCGTGGAAACCACCACTATTACCACCCATACCCCCTTCGAATGCCTCGTGGCCATATCGATCGTAAGCGGCACGTTTTTCAGGATCTGATAAAATTTCATAGGCTTCAGACAGTTCTTTAAACTTGGCTTCAGCCTCTGCATCGCCTGGATTACGATCCGGGTGACACTTCATTGCTAGGCGTCGGTAGGCCTTTTTAAGATCTCCTTCGGAAACATCTGTTGAAACCCCGAGAGTCTCATAATAATCGCTCTTGGCCACTCAGCTCTCCTTCCCTGAGACTTGAGTCATGCAACTCACTTCTTCTCGTCGTCCTTCACTTCTTCAAACTCAGCATCGACAACATCATCATCTTGTTTTGAAGAATCTGCATCTGCAACTGCATCAGTCGCATCGACATCAGCGTCTGCGGCTGCGTAAAGCTTCTCTGCAATCTTTGCTGAGGCCTCGGTCAAAGCCGTCGTCTTTGCAGTGATTTCATCCTTAACATCACCTTTCAACGCTTCTTCAAGCTCAGAAATGGCCGCCTCAACTGGCGCTTTTTCTTCGTCGGTCAGCTTATCGCCGGCATCTGCCATCGACTTCTTAGTCGCGTGTATTATGCCGTCGGCGGTATTCCGCGCACCGATCATTTCTTCAAACTTTTTATCCGCTTCAGCATTAGCTTCCGCATCTTTAACCATTTTCTCAATTTCTTCATCCGAAAGGCCGGATGATGCTTTGATCACAATCGACTGCTCTTTACCGGTCGCTTTGTCTTTTGCAGACACGTTCAAAATACCGTTCGCATCGATGTCAAAGGCAACTTCAATCTGTGGCATACCACGGGGTGCCGGTGGAATATCGGCCAGATCAAATCGACCTAACGACTTATTTTGACCTGCCTGTTTACGCTCACCCTGCAAGACGTGAATAGTCACTGCGGTCTGATTATCTTCAGCCGTTGAAAATACCTGAGTCTTCTTAGTTGGGATGGTGGTGTTTTTCTCGATCAATGCAGTCATAACGCCACCCATTGTCTCAATACCAAGAGAAAGAGGCGTCACATCAAGAAGCAATACATCTTTCACGTCACCAGCTAGCACCGCACCTTGAATTGACGCTCCCATCGCGACAGCCTCATCTGGGTTGACATCACGACGCGGTTCTTTGTTAAAAAACGCCTTTACCTTGTCTTGAACGAGTGGCATCCGTGTTTGACCACCAACAAGAATTACATCGTTAATTTCAGAGGTCGAATGACCCGCATCCTCAAGAGCCTGTTTAACTGGCGCCAGTGTGCTCTCAACCAGATCCTCTACTAATGACTCGAGCTTCGCGCGCGTCAACTTCAGATTCAAGTGCTTAGGGCCACTTGCATCGGCCGTGATATAGGGCAAGTTAACATCTGTTTGCTGGCTAGAAGATAACTCGATCTTCGCCTTCTCAGCAGCTTCTTTTAAACGTTGCATCGCCAGTGGATCACCTTTGAGATCCATTCCCTGATCTTTCTGGAATGACTCCGCCAGGTAATCGATCACGCGTAGGTCAAAATCCTCACCACCAAGGAATGTGTCGCCATTGGTGGACAAAACTTCAAACTGGTGCTCGCCATCGACTTCAGCAATTTCAATAATCGAAATATCAAAGGTACCACCACCCAAATCATAGACCGCAATCACCGAGTCACCGCGGGCCTGGTCCATTCCGTAAGCAAGAGCGGCAGCTGTCGGCTCGTTGATGATCCGCTTGACATCGAGACCTGCAATCTTACCCGCGTCTTTCGTGGCCTGACGCTGACTGTCGTTGAAATACGCGGGAACTGTGATAACGGCCTCCGTTACGTCTTCCCCGAGATAATCTTCGGCAGTCTTTTTCATTTTTTTCAAAACTTCGGCAGAGATTTGAGGAGGAGCAAGCTTCTCTCCCTTAACATCAATCCATGCGTCGCCGTTATCGGCACCTACTATTTTATAGGGAACCATTTTTATATCTTTCTGCACCACATCATCACTAAACTTACGACCGATCAGACGCTTAACAGCAAATAATGTATTATCTGGGTTCGTTACAGACTGTCGCTTCGCAGGCTGGCCGACCAGCGTTTCGTCATCGGTATACGCAATGATCGACGGGGTCGTACGATCACCCTCAGCATTCTCGATGACGCGTGGCTTCCCGCCTTCCAGCACAGCCACGCAAGAATTAGTTGTACCAAGATCGATTCCTATGATCTTACCCATGGTTTTTCCTCTCTAGTCTTCCTTGTCCGGATGCCCGGATTCACTATCTCGTTTATTGCGGTTTTTTATCCGCATTCAAGTGACTAATTCGAAGCACCTTTGGTAACCATGACCATCGCTGCTCGGATCACTCGTCCTTCCAATTTGTAGCCTTTCTGCATCACCGCCGTCACTGTGTTTGGATGATAATCAGCTGACTCCACCATGCTCATTGCCTGATGCTCTTTTGGATCAAATGCCTCTCCAACCGGATCGATTAGCTCCACCCCATGCTTTGCCGCTGTATCTAAGAGAAGCTTGTGCGTCATCAGAGTCCCCTCAAGCATCGACGCATCAAAACCTTCCGTCGTCTCGGCAAGTTCAAGCGCTCGATCCATTGAATCCAATACTGCTAGTAAATCCTTAACAAATTTCTCAACTGCGTACTTGTGTGCATTTTCGACGTCACGCTCGGCACGGCGACGAACATTCTGAAGATCTGCATGGGAACGCATCAACGCCTCTTTCAACTCTTCAACTTGCGTTTCCAAGCTGGCCGAATCACCATCATCCAAATCAGCTGGTTCATCGCTGGTGTCAATATCTTCGTTTTCGTTGACTTGAATCGCATCGTCATCAAGCTCCTCATCTCGGATTTCAGACGCTTCCACTGTGTCTTTAATGACATCCTCATCCGCTGGTGATTTATCGTCGGCCATAAACTCCTCCTTGTTTCTCCCGTGAGTGAGCTACACTCTCAACAGAAACGGATGTATAAGGTCATATCCGCGAGTTTCAACAGAAAAACAAATGCTCTCACACCTGAATGTTAAAAACTTAGCGACACTCGCGTCAGTCGACCTTGAACTGACCAGTGGATGTATTGCAGTGACCGGCGATACAGGCGCCGGTAAATCGCTAATTATTGACGCGCTTGAACTAGCTCTGGGGGCTCGTGCGGATCTCGGGCTAGTACGCGCCGGGGCCGAGCGCGCGCAGATCATTGCTGAATTCGATATTGAACGCCTTCCTCAAGCGAAAGCATGGTTAAATGATAATGAACTGGACCAAGACGATGGGCTAGTTTTAAGACGAACTCTGTCCTCAGAAGGCCGCTCGAAGGCCTATGTCAACGGGACTCCGATTTCAAATTCACAATTGAAGGAACTGTCAGAGCAACTCGTTTTGATGCACACCCAACACGCGAACCAAAAACTGCTCCAACCGAAGCATCAACTTGAACTATTGGATGAATATGCTGACCAAAGCCTGGCACGCCAGCGTACATCGGCTGCCGTGGTGGAATGGATAGACACCCTATCGACACTGAACACGCTTCGAGCTGATTCATTGAAAGCAGACGCTGAACGAGAGCTTCTCAGTTTCCAAGTGGAAGAACTCAACGCATTTAACCTTAAGGCCGGTGAATTCGAACAACTTGACCAAGAACAGCGTCAGTTGGCAACCGGCGATTCTTTTATCCGAGTTACCGAACAAACACTCGCGCTCCTGTCAGGCGACGAAACCGGTGGAATAATCAGTCACACAGAAAAAATCGCTAATGATGTCAGTCAAATTGCAGATGGCCATAAAGGATTAGGGGATGCGACTGAGCTCCTCGAGCAAGCAGCCATTGCGCTAAGTGAAGCGAAAAGCGAAATTCAACATGCACGAGACCAATTCGATCTTGATCCAGAACGCCTGCAATTTGTTGAGGAGCGTCTTGCACAGATATTTCAGCTCGCAAGAAAACACAAAATTGAACCAGAGGACCTAGTCCAGCATCACACAAATCTTGTCTCGCGACTTACGGGAATCGCCGAAGCCAGTGATCGGATTCCGATGTTGGAACAGAGAGCTGCTGAGCTTGAAATCATCGCGCAGCAAAAAGCCACTGAATTAACAACCATACGAACCGTTGCCGCAGAGCAACTGTCTCGAGAAGTCACTGCCAACTTTCAGGATCTGGGGATGGATCATGCGCGATTAAATATACGCCTGATTCCCAACGAAGTACTTTCGGCTACCGGTGCCGAATCTGTTCAGTTTTTTTTCCAGCCCAATCCCGGTCAACAAGGTGGTCCATTGTCGAAAATAGCATCCGGTGGCGAACTATCTCGCGTTAATCTCGCGATTCAGGTCATCTCAGCGACTAGATTAGCGACACCAACCCTGGTCTTCGACGAAGTCGATGTCGGCATCGGCGGGAAGACTGCCGCAAAAGTCGGCGAGCTGTTGACTGAATTGGCTGTGAATGCCCAGGTGCTCGTCGTCACTCACCAACCACAGGTTGCAGGGCAAGCAGATCAGCATTTACATGTGCAAAAACAATCTGATGAAAACGTGACGGTTTCACAAGCTCGCCTTTTGTCGCGCAGTGAGCGAATCGATGAAATTGCGCGAATGCTTGGCGGGCACTCGATCACTGAAAGCACGCGACAAGCTGCAACAGATCTGTTACGAAATTAACCACCGATCAGCCAATGGGCTGTCCAATGATACAGCGGGATACCGACAATAATATTAAATGGGAATGTCAGACCAAGAGATAGCCCGAGGTACAGGCTTGGATTGGATTCTGGTAATGCATGTTTTAAAACGGCAGGGACAGCGATATAGGACGCCGATCCTGCAAGGACGGCCAACAGGGTCGCATTGGCAACCGATAAACCACCCACCCATGCCAACGTTAACGCGATTGAGCCGTGCGTCAGGGGCGCAATCACTCCATAGAATGCCAATCGCTTCGGCACACCGCGCAAATCAGTGATTCGTTTAGCAGTTGCTACGCCCATATCCAGCAAGAAAAACGCAAGCATGCCTTTAAAGATCATGCCAGTAAATGGATCCATAATCGTTTTACCGGTCACCCCGGTGATCATCCCGATGACCATCGCTCCTAACAGTAGAATCTGAGCACCCTCAGTGAACGATTCCCTCATCACAACCAAGAAACCTTGATGCTCCTGACGCTCCTTTTTTGTTCGGTAAAGATTCGCCATTAAAACTGCAAAAATAATCGCTGGCGATTCCATCAACGCCATGGCAGCAGCCATATGACCACCGTACTCGAGACCGTTAGTTTCTAAAAATTGTGTTGCCGTGATGAACGTAACCGCAGAAACAGAACCGTAAGTCGCCGAAATCGCCAGCGCATCCAACGGATTAATCACACTCTTCAGCGCAATAAAGCTAACAAATGGGATGACTAGAGCGAGACCAAACGCAAACATAAGATCTCTCAAAATTGCCGGATTAAAACCACTTTCTGCAAGAGAAAATCCACCCTTGAGTCCGAGAGCCATTAATAAATAAAGCGATAAGAAGCGAGCGATCGCACTCGGGATTTCCAGATTGGATCGCACAAGACCAGCAAATAGACCAAGCACGAAAAAGAGAATACTCGGATCGAGAAGAGGACTCGAACCCATTACTTTTTCGTAGAGCAATCAGAGCAAGTCACATAAATTACATGTGTGTGGTCAACAATGTCGCATCCATGGTCTTTAGCAACTTTCTCCTGCAGGGCTTCAATTTCAGGACTCACGTACTCAATAACCTGATGGCATTGAACACAGACCATATGGTCGTGGTGATCGTCGGGTTTTAGTTCAAACACACTGGTCGTGGCGTCAAACTGATGACGCTCCACCAGTCCGGCTTCTTGAAATTGCGTCAGGACTCGATAAATCGTCGCGAGGTTCACATCAACGCCAGACTCATGCAGTTTCCGATAGACCACCTCCGCCGACATATGCTCTCCTTCGTTGGAAAGCAATAGCTGTAAGACATGAATCCGCGGAAGCGTCGCTTTTAGTCCTGCTTTTTTTAATTCCTCAGTTTCGTATTGCATCATAATTGGACTCAGTGGCTAAGCATCTTTATTATTCTGCCAAGAATTTCCCCAGGAAGATATCGATGCGACTGATTTCCATTCTCGTTCTGTTTACCGCCATCGTACTCACCGGTTGCAGTTTCCCTGGTGTCCACAAAAATCCTGTGAAACAAGGTAATCAACTCATCCCAGAGCGTGTCGGGCGGTTGGAAGTGGGAATGTCAAGGGATCAAGTCCAGTTCCTACTCGGGTCACCAATCACTGTGAATACCTTCAATCCCAACCGCTGGATTTATTTGGAGCGGATCGATTTTAATGGCGAAGTTCAACAAAATACCTATCTGATTGTGAACTTCACGAACGATCAAGTTTCTGAGATTCAGCGCGAGTCCGGCGGCTCTCCTTCGGATCCGCTATTAAAGATCGATACAACTCCACCCGATCGCCCGGATGAAGGATCGTGGTGGTGGCCGTTTTGACACGGACGCCAAAGACCCCCATCGGAGTCGTTGCAAGATCGATTTCTGGGAATTCGGCCGCGAAACCAGACAGATCTGCGGCCTGATATACAGTTGTTCCTTCGGGCACATCCAAGTCAACTAAGTATTGTTGATCGGGCTTTGCGTAAACGACCTGAACTTTCAAAACCTACCAACCATACAACTGATCTGCACGATCACAAAACGCATCAACAAGGCTTCCAGCGATTTGCGAAAACACAGCGCCGAGTGCCATGGCGATTAGTTTACCCGCAAATTCAAATTCAAGATCGAGGCTCACGCGACAGCAGTCCTCTCCGACTGATTCAAAACGCCAATGTCCTGATAACGATTTAAAAGGTCCATTCACCAAAGATAAATCGATCTGTTCCGGTGGCGTTAAGTTATTTTTCGTCGTGAATGCTTGCCGAATACTACCTTTTTGAATCAATAGCTCTCCGACAATGACTGTGTCAGATGAATCGATGACCCGTGCAGCACCGCACCAGGGTAAAAATTCGGGATAGCGCGCAAAGTCATTGACCAGTTCAAACATTTGCTCTGGAGTGTGAGACACTAGTGCGGATCTTGTGATTTTCGGCATCAATTCCTCAATCGCGGTTTGAAAAAACGGAAAATATACGTAAAGTCGCCCGCCATGGCCAAAAAATCGAACAGTAGTAGTAATCAAATCGCTCAAAATAGACGCGCCCGTTTTGATTACCACATCGGCGAAACATTCGAAGCCGGCATGCAACTCCACGGTTGGGAAGTGAAATCGATCCGTGCTGGGAAGGCTAACTTAAGCGATACCTACGTTATCATTCGTAACGGCGAGGCCTACCTTTTAAATTCACAAATCACGCCGCTGGATACTGCGTCAACACACGTAATCACGGATCCGACGCGCACGCGAAAACTGCTTCTCCACAAAAAAGAACTCGCAACGATTCACGGCGCGTTAAGCCAAAAAGGGCATGCATGTGTTCCACTTGAGATGTACTGGAAAGGTCCGCTAGTCAAAATCAAAATTGGTCTGGCCCGCGGGAAGAAACAGCACGATAAACGCGACACCATCCGTGATCGCGAGTGGAATATCGAGAAGCAGCGCGCTGTCCGTCACCGTGTTCGCTGATGGCTGAATTCGATTGGATTAAGCTGACTCTTCTGTGCCTAGCCGGAGCCGCCTCTCCCGGATTGTCGTGGCTACTCATCTTGTCAATGTCGGCCTCTCGAGGGACAGCCGTTGGTATCAGCGGTGCGCTTGGGCATGGCCTTGGCATCACGATATTCGCACTCACAACAGTCTTCGGTCTTACTGCTTTGCTACTTGCTCTGCCGGAACTCACAGTCGCTTTGACCTTTCTTGGAATCGCACTGCTGGTTTATTTCGGATATCAGTTGGTCATCGCGGGTGACATGCCCCTTCCTGACAAACTGACGACCCAGAGTGGCTTTATCGCTGGCTTTTCGATTGCTATCGTGAATCCAAAGGTTCTTATATTTTTCTTGGCTGTTTTCGGACCCTTTGTCGATCCTCAACACACACTCCACATAAAGCTCACCATGGGAGCGTTAGCCGGAGGTATTGATGCGACGGTCTATGTTGGTGTGGCGCTCGCGGGTACAGCACTTAAACAACAACTCGAAAGCGGGCGTATCCAGCTCATCAATCGCCTAATTGGCATCCTATTAATTGCCTCTGGTTTTTGGATTTTCGTTCAAGAGATTTCAAATTTTGTCTAAATAGTCGATAATTCGGCTACGGGGACGATATGGATTCGACGCCGGTTACAAAACCAAATGTGCATGCCGAGCAGTTCTACAGTGCTCGTAAACCCAACTGTGGACTCGTTAGCTATAACTGCCAACGACGAAAACTACGCTCTAGCAGCTTAAGCTAGACCCTGGGTGGAGATCGTCTCTGGTCTTCATCGACAGGGTTCGAAACAGAGACTCGCTTCAACGCTATGTCCGGGGTTGAGAAGCTAAACTTTAACTGGACTCGGAAAGGCGTTCCCTGTGCGTTGGGAGACCCGGACTTAAATTGAAAAACGTGACTAAGCATGTAGAGCGTTTGGCAGCGGACTGACGGACGCGGGTTCAAATCCCGCCGTCTCCACCACCTACCGAAATAAGGATAAAAGCTCCTTATTTTCAATAAGTTAAAAATCCACCGTATTCCGATGTATGGAGTATGTGTGGAGTTTTAACCCTCCAAAAATAATTTATCGAACAACTTGCCGGTAGGCATGGAGCACTACCCCCCACCGTGAAAAGTGCTAGTGCGCCCGACAGATTTTTAATTTTTCGCCGATCGCATTCGTTCTGAACCTAACTGAGGCATCCTATGCATTCATACCGCAGTACTGACGGCTAGTCCGATCTGTAGTCTTGAGCAATGCGACAGCAAAACCGGGACAAAGTAATGCTTATGGAGATTGCTAAATGCTGATCTAAAACTAGTGAGAATTTTTTTTTGGTTTGGGTTACCTTCGAAAAAAATTACACATGGACAGATTTCGATGTGAAGTGGTTCAGTTATTACGGTCAAGACAATCGTTTTGAATTTTGGATGCTCCCTTTGGTACTTCTTGGGATAAATATTTCGATTGGAGTGTTGATAGGTGCTTTTGAAGGCCTAAGCGGCCAAATTTTTCTTGGCGACGATAAACATATCAAACCGTTCGGTTTTGTTCTCAATACACTTATAATTTCAATGTCATTTGCTCGTCGATTAAGGGATACCGGTACGAATCCATGGTGGGCATTGATGCTAATTGTTCCACTCTTAAACTTAATGCTCTTGCTATACGCTGGGATCAAACCATCAGCGCACCATATCATCTCTTCTCATAAATCAAATATCGGAGAGGAGGGCAAACCATAAATAAAGTCGACGTTAGCAAATGTTCTAAAAAGGCTTTGCGACTAGTGATACCTGACCTTCTGTCAAAGAATAAGTGCTCATTCATCTTCGTCCTCACTTTAGTGTTATCTATCAGTGTTGCCAATGGACAAGAAGAAACACAAATGGCAGGAACATATTTTGTTCCGCTAACGTCTGAAGACATTCAAGACGACACGCACGAGCTAGTTGATTTCCTATCAGTCGTTCAGACTCACAACGGGTATCAAGTAGATGTCCTAACCAATTTTTTTAATGGCCACATTTGTTCATTCAGCGGTGTCATGCAACGCGTACTAGAGAATCGATTACTGTTCGATGGGCCTCAAGAATATCCAAGCGAAGATTGCGTATTCGGCATTACTTGGACCGAGAAAGAGCTCGTGTTCGATGCAAAAGGCTGTCGAGATTATTGTGGCATGAGGGGAAGTTTGATTGGCGCGAAGTTCCCTCTCAGCTCAAAAAATTATCCACCAATGCAAGATCGGACAGATAGGGAACTTTGCGAGCAAATCATAAGTCCAGATAGGGGAATCAATGATATGACTGAAGTGGAACAGGCTATTTTATTTGCTCGTGGTGTCGACCTTTGGGAGTGTAGAGAGGTTGTGCCTTAATCAAGAGTAAACGAATTTTTGTTAAGTAAATAATTCCATATAGAACAGGTAGTTAATTGCATAAATGCTTGGTGTTCATGGGGTTTGAGGTTATACTCAGTCCCTATTGAACATCCATAAGCCTTTGGCTTCCAAACGTTATTAGTACGCAGTCACAACCGGGGAACCCACCTTCTGGTACTGACTGATGAAAACAACATTGAAAGAGAAGCCAATGAGTCAAAAACACATTCTTGAAACCATCGTCGATAGATTAGTTACTGAGTTAAATACCTACTTCACCGAGGTTGGTAAGAAACAAGTTAAGTCAAAACTCCCTAACCTCAAGTTGTCGGTCAAAACCCTCATTGGCAACGTTCTTATTTCAGAAAATAAAGTTAGTGGACAAGGATACGCATCAATCCATCTCAGCCCTAACTGGTATAGTGACTCCACACGATATAAGACAAAACACTCATACCGCATCCTTGTCGAGAGAGCCTATCGGGGCCTAATCCATCTAGGGTACCTGTCCCAAGCAAAAGTCGGGGTATCTCATGGCTCTCGTGGTTTGTATCTCACCCGCTACAGAGCGACACTAAAATTACTGAATCTCTTCGATTCAAGGTCCCTCATTGAACTTCCCGTTCTCTTCGCGGGACAGCTTGAGGTTGGTGAAACCATCCGAGTTCAACAGACCTATCAAGAACAGGTGCCGTTGAAAGAATTCGATAAAAACGGAGAACCGAAAACAAGGACAGTGAAATACAGAAAACTGGTTGATTACTACGATACAGAACAAACAAACCAGATGCGACAAAACCTTCAGTTCATTAATGACCGTATCGCAACGAAGTGGATCGATCTTGAGTTAAGTAAAGAAGAGCACCTTGATTTAGTCGCCCAGATGGCCAAGAAAGACAAAGAACATCTCGAAGACAGTCCCGATGATTACCGTCCACTCATGCTCTCAAAACGAAGTCTTTACCGTGTGTTTAACGACACTGAATTTAAAACTGGGGGTCGCTTCTACGGAGGCTGGTGGCAAGAGATACCGTCAAAGTTCAGAGATCGTATCACTATCGACGGCAAGAGGACGGTACAACTCGACTACTCGGGATTACATCCGCATATCCTGTATCACGAGAAGGGTCTTGAGCTCAATGACGACCCGTATCAGGTGAATTTAATCCCAAGCAAGAATGCCGAAGATGCGGATGGGTTCCGAAAATTTGTTAAGCAATCTTTCAACGCAATGCTAAATGCAACGGTTGAGATGCAAAGAGCCCCGAGGGGAAGCCGGCTTGGCCACTGGGGTATGACGTGGAAGCAGGTCGTTAAAGCCATCAGAGACAGACACCCTGATATCGAAGATCAGTTCTTCACCGGAGCTGGTCTCAGACTTCAACGTATCGACAGCGATCTGTGTGAAGCAGTGATGCTTGCAATGATGAAACGCTCCCCGGAAATCGTCGTCCTACCCGTCCATGACAGCTTTATTGTGCATCACGGATATAAGAATGAACTGATGGCGATGATGTTGGGTACCTACTGTGTTAAGTACGGAAACATCCCCTTGCCTAAGACATCGGAAGATATGGTGGTTGAAGTTGCTGGACCACCAGCGTGGGCTAGCTGGACTAGTCAACAACTCGATCATGATGATCTCACTGACATGCTTCGGCTGGCAGATACCGTACCGAACGAAGTTAGGCGAATGCTCTTTCTATTAAACCGATCTAGCGTTTAATAACACCATCTCTCACAACACCATTGAGCAATGCGAATAGAACGCTGTTCAATCGCTTCAAGATTCCAAGTCTCGTTTTCAAGAGCAACTTCTCTGGTTCCAGCAAAAACTGAATTCTTCAGTCTTTCTCGCTTGCCTTCCCACGGGCCATTCGATATTTCCGCGTTCATAACACCAGTAATTAAAACCAAATTACCCCATGCGCTGTTTAGTTCGCGGAATCTCTGAGAGGTACTCAAAACACTCCAACCAGCTGATGGCTTTTGAGGCATGAGGTGTTCAATTTGGAATTCATTCTCCGCAAGTTCACTCCCAGCAACTGCTTTCTCACGTTCCAACATTGCTGATCTCGAGATTTTTCGTGCATAAAAATTGCCAGACCGAAGAGCATTCTTTATCTCTTCATCATCGGGCCATTTAACAGTCGGGTTTGATCGGAGAATATCTGTGAGTATCTCAGGCCATGTACCCGGATCATGTAACGCTTGATCCTCAATTTGTTTCCACATCCCTTTAAAAACAGCATGTAGTCCAGAGGGCTCGTGACCACACAAAGCTCTTCGCACTACGAAGGATTCGAAGACATCTAAACACGCTAAAATTGACTCAATCGAATCATCATGTGAACAACCGTGACGCCATAATCCGAAGAGGAATGGATAAGTAGTGCTTGGAACCCTGAACGAGTTTAAAAGAGAATATCGTCGAGCTACGTTCTGCATATGATTGGGCATATGCTCCGTAGGAGTTTTACCTGATTCGAGCAAGATAAGAGGTGCAGAAAATATCTGCATCTCATCAATCAATTCTCTCGTTGTTCGCTCAATACCCCAATATTTTCTTAAAGCAATGAACAGCTCTTTTTTCGCAGTGGCAGGATCGACTAAGAGGCCATAGGGGAAAAGCAATTTGGCAAAATCGACATCGTATTTGGTAAAGGTGCTGACGAAAGGTTTCCAATGATTTTTGAAGGTATTTTGTTCCTCCGAAATATCTTTTGTACGCGAAAACAACTCATTCCTAACCAAATCGGCTATATCAATTTTCTCTCCACGAGCATTCAAACGTTCGAAAACTTGCGGGGCAGTTAGAGGGTCTTTCAAATCGATCGTAACAAAGGACAAATTTCTCGTGAGGATACTTAGATAGGAGTTCCACGCTGGATATCCTCCGTCCGATAATAACGCTTTGAACTTGCGGTCAAAGTAATCAAAACATTTCGTTAGTTTACCGTCATCATATCCAGATCCAGCGTCAGTTGTAGGTTCGTTCCCACGCCAAACTGTAGGATCAACAATTCCCTGAATTCTCGACCAAATCCGCGTAAACTGAGCACCATCCTCCGCCGAAGGGATCAGCCTTGTATTACCGTGTTGTTGATATTGAGCTGTTCCAGCCAAACCTACCGTTTGGAATATCTGAACAGCCTCTACCCTTCTATCAACTTCCCTCTCGTGAAGAGCGTACGCGGCGGCCATGATAGCTAAATACAAAGTGGTTAAACGCTGTTGTCCATCTACAACATCATAGATTGATCCGGCACCAATCCCGGCTGATGTCGTTGGAACCAGAACCAGAACACCCAAGAATTGACTGGCGTTGGAGTCATCCTTTAGATCAATCTCTATTTTTTCAACATCGCTCCACAACTGATCAAAATGTTTTCTCTGCCACGTAAAAGGGCGCTGAAATAGAGGAATGCGCAGTCTATCGCCGCCCTGAAAAATATCGACAATTGCCTTTTCTTGCTGATCGTTAGTAAATTTCAGTTCCGCTTTCATTTGGCCCACTCAGTAATCATTAGTCAATCGTTCTCGCGTTGAAAGAATCGATACAAGTTAACGGAAAAATTATTGCGTATCTATGAGCTTCGAACATCCGTCGGGAAGCAGAGGCAGTGAGTTCACTATTTTTGCTTTCTCTGCATGTCCCAAGCCCGCATAATATGTCCTACCAAGCTCAGTCGCACTTACAGAATCCCGGCCATGACCGGTCAACTCACTTGCTTTTAATTCCCCGAATTCATTCACCAGATATGTTGAAAACGCGTGTCGAAAAGAGTGAAACACGTACTTAGCGTCGTCGACACCCAGCTGTCTGAAATATCGCCGCTTAAAATAAGTGAAGCATTTGCCTAATGAGTCTGAGTTCGGAGCCAACCATTGAATACGGCCCACCGAAGCATCGTACAGTGGTGATTCAGAAATCAGAGTCCAGAGATGATCGTGTAATGGAATCTGTCGAGTTGCGGCTTTAGTTTTACCACCCTGATCGGCAATTCGTAACAACATATATCCATCAATTTGCTCAATAGTCGCTGAAAAGGCTTCTGAGATGCGCACACCGGTATAGTGCCCGATGGCTATCAAGAGCGATAATTGAGAATTTGGAGCCTCAGCAAATAAACCACGTGCATATTCTAGTGGCATCATGGCTCGTGGCTTGTCATCACGCTTTACCGAACGTAATCGTTGCTCCTTGAACGGATTCAATCGCTCGTCAGTGATATATCCAAGTCGCTGTGCATAATCAAAAACCTGACCAAGTGATGTGAGATAGCCGCGTATTGTGGTTTCATGCAGGCTTTTGCGCTCCAAATACTGCACATATTTGAAGACCAGCGTTTTCTTCACGCGCGAGAAGTCATATGTGTCTGAACGCATAAACTCGTTGAAAGTCCGCACAGCCCGACGACTGCGACTGATGGTCTTCACCGCAAAGTCGCTCGAACGATAATTCAGGTACTCATCGTGTAACGTTACCAAGTGAAGAGGATGATGGTGCTGAATAGTAGCCAATGGGTCGCGCAGGCTTTGCTCACGACTCCGATCTCCAGCAATACGACTGGCATAAGTCTCTGGAAGCTTCGATCCAAGACCAACGGTGTCTTCAACCACCTCTTGCAGAAGCTCACGCTCTTCATCGCTGAATCGCTCATCACCACTAAAGGTCTTCCAATAAATTTCTGCCGGCGATGCCTCGTCGCTGAAACCAAATAACCCATGTTCTTTAAAAAACGCATCGCGAAATCGACAGGCCTCTTGTATATCTGGTGTTCTAGTCGAGCACTGATAAGTTTCGCGACCAGCAAATGGCGGCTGGTTCCGATGAGACTCGGGCACCCGAAAGTTGAGCATCCAGTTCTTCGACTTGCTCCGATTGATGGTAAGATAGTCATGACGATATCGACGGGTCATACATTAAATGTATGGAGTTTGTATGGAGTTTTCAACCACTGAAGGCCCCTATATCATTGATATCTCGGGGTTTAGACCAATTAAGGGGAGCCTCCCTCCGTCTCCACCACACAATCA
>CACAXU010000005.1 GCA_902536515.1 uncultured Litorivicinus sp.
TTATTTTTCGTAGCCTTGCTCGTCTCCCCCGCTTCTCCGAAGATGCGCGCAGTACGCGGGCGAAGTGTCAACGACTTTTCACGAATTCGTTACTGCTCGGTCACAGTCACACGAACGAATCGCTTCTTACCGCATTGAAACACATGGGTTTCTAGTGACTTCACGCGATACTGTAAATCTGTTTCAAGCTCGCCATTAATACGGACAGCGCCCTGAGTAATGAAGCTCCGCGCCTCAGACGAGCTCTTCGCCAAACCAGTTTCTCTTAACAATACTGCCAATGGGATTCCTCCATCTGCATCCGCAGCCAATGACATCTCAGGCATCTCATCAGGAATAACCCCGGCTTTAAATTTGTTGCCGGCACTTTTCGATGCGCGCTCTGCCGCTTCAGCACCATGAAAGCGTGTAATTAGCTCTTTTGCTAGATCGGCCTTCGCGGTATTAGGCGAGATGGCATCCGATTCAACAGACGCCCTCAACGCAACAAGCTCATCATTACTCTTAAAACTTAATAAATCGTAGTAGCGCCACATCAGCTCATCAGAAATCCCCATGAGCTTTCCATACACGTCACCAGGCGCCTCGTTGAGACCTACATAATTCCCAAGTGACTTCGACATCTTCTTTTCGCCGTCTAAACCCTCAAGGATCGGCATCATCAAAATTGTTTGCGGCTTTTGGCCTACATCTCGCTGCAGTTCTCTACCCATCAATAGGTTGAACCGCTGATCAGTACCACCAAGCTCTACATCTGCCTCAAGTGCAACAGAGTCGTAGCCCTGCATTAAGGGATAAAGAAACTCATGAATCGAAATCGGTTGCTCAGCCTTGAATCGTTTATTGAAATCGTCGCGCTCGAGCATCCTCGCAACTGTCAATTTCGCCGCCAATCGAACAAATTCCTGAGGCTTAAGCTCATTCAACCAGCGGCTATTAAATTCAACTCGCGTTTTATCTTTATTTAGAATTTTAAACACCTGAGCGGAATAGGTCTCTGCATTCTGAATCACCTGCTCATCTGTTAACGGTTGACGCGTCTGATTTTTACCTGTTGGGTCGCCTATCAGCCCAGTGAAATCTCCAATCAGAAAAATGACCTCATGGCCGAGGTCCTGGAATTGCCGCAACTTGTTTAATAGTACCGTATGACCCAAATGCAGATCTGGCGCTGTTGGGTCAAATCCCGCCTTGATCTTCAACGGCTGTCCGCTATCCAGCTTGTCCTTTAACTCGTCTAACGGAAGAATCTCATCTGCGCCACGCGCAATCAGATCGATTGCCTCTCGAAGACTACGTCCATCCACTGTTGCCATAGGTATTCTCAGTTCAATATTTAAAGCGCCATAGTGTACCTAACCTCCATTCTATTTTTATATGCAACATGCAAATGTTTTGTGTACACTCCGTTAAACAGATGATTGAGGCCCGAATGCGCAACCTTATCAATCGCTTAGACGCGATACGTCATCCGTTTCCAGGAATTCAAGTTCTTGGTTTGATCAGTTCCGCCCTCTTCATAACATCGTTGATTCTTTGGCCGGCGGTTGGTGAGACTGGAGATCAGTCTGACCAGACGATGCCGATACCTGCGCTTGCCAAAACACTCGAGACCAATCAAAAACTCGCTCCACAGGCTGAACCATTTGTCATTCGGGCTGAACGGGTACAGGCCGGCGACTCGCTTTCACGACTGTTCATTCGCCAACATCTCAAACCACAGTTATTGCATGCTCTCACTCAAGCTGAGCAGAGCAATCGCCGCATCTCTCGGCTCAATGTTGGCCAAACGATTGAGTTTCGTTATTCCGGCGAGACTCTCGTCGAGCTCGCTGTTATTCAATCCCCATTTCAACAGACTGTCGCAACCCATGCCGAAGGGGGATGGTCTATCGAACAGCGACAACGCGATCCAGAGATTTACATCGAACACGCTCACACGACAATCGATAGTTCCCTGTTTATCGCGGGAGCTCGGGCTGGACTCCCTGACAAAGTAATTATGGAGCTCGCTGATATCTACGGTCATGTCATTGACTTTGTTCACGAGATACGAAAAGGGGATCAATTCACTGTCATTTTTGAAAAGCATTATCTTGATGGGGAGTTTATCGAATACGGCAATATCCTTGCTACTGAGTTTGTAAACTCAGGTGAGTCATTTCTCGCGGTTCGCTATACAGATGGTCAAGGCGACACTGGCTATTATGATGAAAAGGGTGTCAGCTTAAGGAAAGCCTTTCTCCGAGCACCGCTGAATTTCAGACGAATCAGCTCAAATTTTAGCCACTCTAGAAAGCATCCGGTTACGGGGGTCCCACGCCCCCATCGAGGAACAGATTATGCTGCACCAACAGGAACTCCGGTGTATGCATCTGGTGACGGTAAGATCGTCCACCGGGGAGCCAAAGGAGGATACGGAAAGACTGTTGTGATGAAGCATGGTACGACTGTCACTACTCTTTATGCCCATCTATCTCGCTATGGCAAATTTAGAATTGGCCAACAAGTTAAACAAGGAGAAACTATAGGTTATGTGGGTTCGACTGGGTTGTCGACCGGACCTCACCTTCACTATGAATTTATTTTCAATGGTGTTCACCGAAATCCTCGGACAATTCTCGATAAGTTGCCGAAGGCGAAAACGCTCCCTCAAACAGAAATCAAACGCTTTGAGCATCTGGCGGAACTTTTGATCGCCTCTTTAAACGCACAGCGAAACAATGCTGAACTGGCTTTTCAAACCATCAACACGCCCGAGTAGACCGCGTTACGCGATTGGACTTATGAGCGGGACCAGCCTGGACGGGCTGGATGCCTGCCTTGTTCGAGAGACATTAGATGGATCGCGCATTGAAGTGGTCCAGTCACACGCAAGCGCGTTCTCCGGAGCGATTCAAGAAGAACTGACCCGAATCATTCAGACTGGCCAAGCCAGCCTTCCAGATCTAGTTCGTTTAGAAGCTGAATATACTGATGTCGTCATTGAACAATGTCTCCAACTCATCCAAACGAGTCCTGGACCAATCAGCGTGATCGGCTTTCATGGTCAAACGCTATGGCACGATCCTGAGGTAGGATCCACATTGCAAATTGGTTTCGCTGAGCGTCTTGCCGAAAAAACTGGAGTACCAGTCGCACACCAGTTTCGACGCGGTGATATGGCACGGGGTGGTCAAGGCGCGCCCCTCGCACCTTTGTTTCATGAAACACACTTTTTTCGCGAGACTGAAAACGTGGCGGTACTCAATTTAGGCGGTATCGCAAATATCTCGCTTCTGATTCCGGGACAACCATCGCGCGGATGGGACATCGGCCCAGCCAACACACTCGCAGATGTCTGGCATCAAAAACATCGACAGCGACCCTTTGATCGAAATGGCGAATACGCATCAACCGGTTCGGTCAATCAAGACCTATTAGATGAACTTCTTAGAGATCCTTATTTTGCAAAAAAACCGCCAAAAAGTACTGGACGAGAGTATTTTTCTAAGGCCTGGCTCGACAAGGCGCTCGAATGCATTCCGCCGCTCGATCCTGCCGACGTTCAAGCGACCTTGAATCAGTTGACAGCCGAGCAGGTGGATAAAGCGTTACCAGAAGATATTGACATCCTCATCGTCTGTGGAGGCGGCGTCCATAACGCGCATTTAATGGATTTGATCGATGAGACAGTCGACCCACTTGTCGTTACATCGGACGCCTTTACTATCAAACCTGACTATGTGGAAGCTGCATGTTTCGGCTGGCTCGGCTTGCAGTGCTTAGATCGCAGACCCCTAGGCACACAAAACATCACCGGTTCACAAACACCTGGGGTCCTCGGTTCGATCGTACACCCAGTTACAAACTAAAGCTCGCACCGCACCCACAAGTACTTGAGGCATTTGGATTCTCGACAACGAATTGGGATCCAGTTAACGATTCCGAATAATCAACGGTCGAGCCAACCAAATATTGGTATGATAATCCATCAATGACTACTCTCACTCCGTCTTTCAAGACCTCAGTATCATCTTCCTGATGCTCGTCATCAAAACTAAAGCCGTATTGAAAACCTGAGCATCCACCGCCTGTCACAAAGACTCGAAGATGGAGATCAGGATTTCCTTCGCCATCAATTAATTCTTTCACTTTTGAAACGGCACGATCAGTTAAGTTAATCGGAGTCGGTACAAATACTTCTGCCATAATCCCTCAAGGGCTCAATGCGTTCATCGGAAGACCTTCCAGTTCATTCAACCCAAGCATCAAATTCATGTTTTGAATCGCCTGGCCTGCAGCACCTTTTACTAAGTTATCGATCACACTCGAAATAATCAACTGCCCAGGTTGCTGTTGATACACTCCGATTACGCATCGATTTGAGCCACGAACCCAGCGTGTTTCTGGATGCTGATCGTTTGCCGCGACTCCCACTGAAGGTTCCCCTCGGTATCTCGACCTGAACAGCTCACGCGCATCCGGTAATGATAAGGAGGTAGAGACATATGCAGTGACTTCAATCCCTCGAATCATTGGCAGTAAATGTGGAACAAATGTCACTAGGACTTCTTGACCCATTTTAGAAATTTGATGGGTCATTTCTGGCGTATGACGATGATCACTTGCTGCGTATGCGTGGAAATTATCGGAGGCTTCAGCAACGATCAAATCCTTACGTGCCGAACGGCCTGCACCGGATGCACCACTCTTCCCATCTATTATCACTTGTGGCGCAGAAAGCACACCTTCTTCAATCAAAGGCATCAGCGCGAGTGCTGAGGCCGTCGGATAGCAACCGGGATTTCCAACCAACCGAGCTCTGGTGATCTCCGCTCGATACTTCTCCGGCAATCCATAGACTGCTTCATCAATCAATTGCGGCGCCCCATGCGTGCCGCCATACGCTGACTCCCAAAGCTTCAGATCACTGAACCGAAAGTCAGCCGCCAAGTCGATCACTCGAACATGACGATCAACGAGCGCATTAGCTTCATGCATAGCGATCTTATTCGGTGTCGCGTAGAAGACGAGATCACACTCAGCAAGCGTTTCAATCGAAGGCTCTTCGAAACTCAAGCTGCCATAATGCGACAACCACGGATACAACGAAGCGACCGTTTTCCCTACCTCAGATCTTGAAGTAAGGCAACTAACTTCAACACCCGGATGGGTCGCCAACATTCGCAACAACTCGACACCCGTATATCCTGTCCCACCTACTATACCAATGCGTTTCACGTGTGATTTCCATCCATTATCAAATTGGGCGCATAATACGCGAAACCGATACAAAAAGCGCAGTCGACAAGGGACGTCTATGCAAAGCCGCATCAAAGATACCAGTATGGAGCTGCTGATTGTTTTTGGCATGGGAGGGCTCATTGGTACTCTCATTGCCTGGACCTCTAATGCATACGTCTCAGGGGTTCAGGTTTTTACAGAACTCCGCGAAAGCAATTCATTTTTCGAGATTTCGTTGGCGGGAAGCCAATTTGAGCTCACCAGTTTAATCTTTCTCTGGATCGCAGCCTGTCTTGTCATTGTCATCCGCCGAGTATTCGGTGTCATACGGTGGCATGGACCTGCCGACTCCATTTATCATGCGCAGCAATCGAAAGAGCCTCTCGATATCAAACACGGGATCGCATCAACTTTGACCGCATTTACCAGCGCGGCAGGCGGTGGTTCCGTTGGCCAGTATGGACCATTAGTCCACTTTGGTGCGACTCTGGGAATCGCTGTGAAACGGTTTGTCTCATCGAGACTCCCTCACGAAGTCTATTTAGGCTGTGGTGTGGCAGCAGCGATCTCAGCGGGCTTTGGGGCACCAATTGCAGGCATTGTGTTTGCGCATGAAGCCATATTGCGCCACTTTTCTGTGCGCGCAATTGCACCAATCTCGATTGCTTCAGTCACTGCATCAGCGGTCAGTCAGTCGTTTTTCAACACATCAGCGACGTTTAATATTTCAGCATCTGCTCCAGATCTAGTCTCCGTTATCCCAGTACTGATTATTGCGTCGCCAATTATCGCAATCGCCGCAATTGTCTACATGGAGGCGCTCCGTCGCTCTGTGGCAATTGCCAAACATACGGGTTGGTCAGCAGAGCGACTTGTCATCATTGCAGCGACGATCTGCGGCCTAGTGGGTATTTGGATTCCGGAGATTCTCGGGCTGGGTATAGGGACTATCAATGCCATGCTGGATGGAGTGTACCAACTGCCTGCACTGATTCTACTTTTGATCACCAAGATTACCATGACTGCGCTGTGTATTGGATTCGGGTTATTTGGCGGCGTCTTTTCTCCTGCTTTATTCGTCGGCGTCGCTGTCGGTGGGGTGATCAGCCAGGTAGCCATTTTTCTCGGCGTCCCCGATCTGAGCGTTGCAATCAGTATCGCAGCGATGGCTGCGGTCGCTGCAAATGTAATCGGCGCTCCAGTTGCAGCAGTATTGATCATACTCGAGCTAACACAATCTTATGCCTACGCGGTCGCCGCACTCATGGCCGTAATGGCATCGATGCTTTTGACGCATCGACTGTTTGGTCATTCCTTTTTTGATCGGCAACTTTTGGATCGCGGCATTGATCTTTCGCTAGGACGCGAAGCGATTGCTTTATCTCAGCATACGCTTGAAACCCATCTCAGCGACGAATATATCAAAGTTGATGAAACGACTTCGGGTCAAGCGGCTCTAGAACTGATGCGTCAAGCCGAACAGACCGAAGCCTACGTCGTTTCTGATTCTGGTCGTTTAGCCGGAAAATTATCGGTGCACCAAGCGATTCAAGCCGATAACGAAACCGTCTTTCAATTTGCTGATGCTGATCCAGTGCTGCTCAATCTCGATGATTCACTCCAACATGCAATGCACACCGTTAGCGACTTTGTTGGAGAATCTGTTCCCATTATCGATAGGGAAACTCGAGAACTGCTGGGGGTCATAACAGAAGGTGACTTATTTAAGGCGGTCATCGATGTGCAATCAATAGTCAGACATCAAGAACGCGACTGATCTTGCCTTTCAACGAAAGTCTTGGTGTACTCCCGTCTCTGTTTTAGGAGGCTACATGTTTCTTTGGATCAAAGCATTTCACTTGATTGCCGTCGTGACTTGGTTTGCGGCATTATTTTATCTTCCTCGACTTTTCGTTTATCACGCTATGACTGACGCAACAGATACAGCTGGAGGCGAGCGCTTCAAACTCATGGAAAGAAAACTGCTCAATGGCATTATGACCCCCTCAATGATCATCGCAGTTGCACTCGGTATCTGGATGGTGATGCTCGTCCCTAACTATATGTCGCAGGGATGGATGCACGCGAAGCTGACTTTTGTGGTGCTACTACTTGGTTACCACCATTGGTGTATGAAAATCGTCAAGACCTTTAGAAATGATGCCAATCACCGCAGTCACGTTTGGTATCGCTGGTTTAACGAAGCCCCCGTGATTGGATTAATCGCAATCGCTATTTTGGTCATCGTCAAACCATTTTAATGCGTGGACTGTATGCAATTACTGATGCCTTAGTTTTTGATCCCGATGTGTTATCGCGACAAGTAGACGAGGTGATCGATGGTGGCGCAGTGATGATCCAATTTCGTCACAAGACAACCGATCACGGTCTCTATCAATCACTCGCTGAGGCAGTGATAGAAACCTGCCATGCAAGTGAGACTCCTTGTATCCTCAATGATCAGATGCACATGGCGCACACACTTGATGCGAATGGCGCACATCTTGGGCAAACCGATGGATCCTTGAGCGAAGCGCGTCAACTCCTAGGTGATCAAGCGATTCTTGGTCGGACCTGCCATAACTCAAAGGGACTCATGGAAGAGGCGATAAGAAACGGCGCATCGTACTGCGCTTTCGGCCGGCTGTTTGAATCTGAGACAAAACCAAATGCACACGGTTTGTCCCTGGCCCATTTGACCGAACTTGTTGAACAATGTCCTGTCCCAGTGGTCGCAATCGGCGGTATCACTGCTGATAATGGCAGACAAGTTTTAGAGACTGGTGTCTCGATGCTCGCGGTATCTGCTGCAGTTTTCCGTGCTGGAGACATCGGCAACGCAGCACGTCGACTCACACAATTATTTTAAGGAATCCGCATGTCTAAATCAGAACAACTCTTCGAACGTGCCAGCCATTCAATCGCAGGTGGTGTGAATTCGCCAGTTCGAGCGTTCCGCGCGGTTGGCGGAACACCCGTTTTCTTTAGTAAGGCAGAAGGTCCATATTTGTACGATGCTGACGGAAAGCAATACATTGACTATATCGGCAGTTGGGGGCCTATGATTGCTGGGCATGCTAACCCACGTGTGTTACAAGCTGTACGTGACGCGATTGAGAATGGCCTGTCATTCGGGGCACCAACAGCGATCGAAACAGACATGGCAGAGCTTGTAAAATCATTCTTCCCATCCATGGAAAAGCTTCGATTTTGTTCAAGTGGAACCGAGGCGACGATGAGCGCGATTCGTCTTGCGCGTGGCTTCACTGGACGTGACACCATCGTAAAATTCGAAGGCTGTTATCATGGGCATTCCGACAGCTTGTTGGTCAAAGCCGGATCTGGCGCTCTAACATTTGGCGTCCCCAGCTCACCCGGGGTCCCAGCTGATTTAGCGAAACATACGCTGAATCTGCCCTTTAACGATCTTGAAGCAGCCGCTGAGCTCTTCAGGCAACAAGGCGATTCAATCGCTTGCATTATTATCGAGCCAATCACCGGCAACATGAACATGATCCTACCGCAATCCGAGTACATAGAAGGTCTCCGAAAACTATGTGATCAGTATGGTGTAGTTCTTATTTTTGACGAAGTCATGACAGGGTTTCGTGTTGCCAAGGGCGGTGCACAAGAACTGGTCAATATTCGGCCGGACCTCACCTGCCTCGGTAAAATCATCGGTGGTGGAATGCCAGTTGGTGCATTTGGTGGGCGCCAAGACATTATGGATATGCTGGCTCCACTGGGACCGGTGTATCAGGCAGGAACACTCTCAGGCAATCCAGTTGCAATGGCCGCTGGGATTGCCACACTGTCTGAATTGTCTCAACCCGGATTTTATGATGCCTTGAGCGCAACCACTGACCACTTCGTTGCCGGGATGATTTCCACGGCTTCGGATGCTGGTATCGCCATGCAAGGGGTCAGTCGAGGAGGCATGTTCGGGTTATTCTTCGCGGATCAACCTGTTACTTCGTTTGCCGATGTCACCGCTTGTGACGAGACAATATTTAAGCGTTTTTTCCATCTGATGCTCAATGGCGGTGTCTATCTCGCACCCTCGATGTACGAGGCAGGATTTGTATCGGCAACACACAGTGAGTCGGTGATTGACGCAACTATCGCTACAGCGAAAGACGCGTTTAAAGCACTTTAAGATCCAGGGGGGCGCGCCAACTGGCGCGCTTCTGCCGCTCCCGCGGCATCGCCGAGTGCATCCTTCGATCGTGCGATCACGGTATATAAATCGCGCTTCATTGCTTGATCGCTTCCAGCAAGATCGAGTCCTTGAGTTGCAATACTCACAGCATCCTCCAGGCTCCTCTGCTCCAACCGCAAGCTTGATAATTGGAAATACACCTCGGGCTCAGTTGGAGCGATCCGTTGGGCACGCTCTAGACGCGCCGACGCACCAGCTAAGTCGCCTGCCGAGCGCAACTCATCAGCTTGTTCGAGGAGTGACAATACAGCGGGTGGAATTTCATTTTGGTGCTTGGGCTGGTCAATCGGCTCAATTTTTGCCACTGGATCAATCGGTGTCACCTCGTTACGCTCACCTTTTTCACGCTGTATATCGGGAGTTGGGACCGAAATGACTCGCGGCGTTTTCGTTACACGATCATCTTCGTTTGCTCGCCATGAGGCGTCGACCACCGGTGGACGCGATACGGGTGCTTGAGTGCATCCAGCCATGACTGCCAAACACGCTATACCTAACCCTAATCGCATCTCATCCTCCAAACCAATTATCCAACCAGCTACTACTTGGCGATTCCAAGCTACCACCTCCACAGAAGCCAGCCTGCGCTGGACGATATTCTATCGGCAGAGGCCTCTTTTCTGCACCCTCGCACGATTGATCCACGATCTGTCCAGACCGATTTATCCAACCGTATATCAATCCCTCAGGTAAAGTCTTCGCTCGATCGCTCCTTTGCACAAACTGAATCGCAGCTGCAATAACAGGTAAGGCTGCGACTGAACCGACCAATCCTGCTTTGCGGTTATCATCAAAGCCCACCCACGCAACACCCAGCCGGCGCCCATCAGCACCTACGAACCAAGCATCACGACCATCATCTGTGGTTCCGGTTTTTGATGCCAAGAGTTGGCCATAACGCTGACCAAACTCGCGTCCAGTGCCAATCGTCGCACCAACCCGCATCATATGGTCAACCTGAACAGCCGCACGTGCCATCATGAAGCGAGATGCCTCGAAATGCCGCCTGGATAATTCACGTCCAGAGTCGTCCACCACAGTCCTGACCGATTTAAGTGGTGTGAGGTAGCCTTGATTCAATAAGCCTTGATAGCGTGTTGCCACTTGATATGGCGACATTTCGGAAACACCCAAAATGGTCGCAGGTGGCTTAGTCGATTCCACAGGAATCCCATAATCTTTTAAGCGATCAAGAATTGAATTTAGACCCAATCCCAATGCCAAATGAACGGTGGCCTGGTTGATACTATTTGCGATTACATTCTCGAGCCGAACCACACCCTGCTCTGTTTTTTCATAATTTTTTGGGGACCAGACGTTCCCTTGTCCATCACGAATAGAGACAACCTCATCTCGAACCAGTGTTCCTGCATGAAGCCGAGAGTCTTCCTCAATGGCAGCGGCTACAACAAAAGGTTTAACTAGTGATCCAATTTGCCGCTTTGCGTCAAGCACCCGATGAAACCCTGCGTTGTCATCGCGGCCAGCCAATACCGCCTGAATCTCGCCGGTTGGAATATCAACAACCAATGCCCCCATTTGTGCTTTGCTCGACGGATCCATCCCGATATCTTTGAGGCGGCGCAATGCGTCTTTGCGACCTTCGAGCAACCCACGATGCACTTGAGGATCGAGCGCTGTATAAATTCTCAGACCAGCAGCAGTGAGTTGTTGACTGGTGTAATCACTGGTCAATTCGCGACGAACTAGTGACACATATCCTGGAAAACGACCGATTCGGTCGGCCGGCCGGCTCGGAACAGACAACGGGGTTTTGGCTGCTGCCTCGGCTATGTTCTCAGTAATAACACCCTGAGAAGCGGCTAACGACAGGACCAAGTTTCTGCGCTCGAGCGCGCGCGCTGGAAACCGTCTTGGATTCAATGCACTTGGGCCTTTAATCAAACCAATCAATAGTGCTTGCTGGGAGATAGATAATTCATTAATCGGACGACCAAAGTAAAACTGTGCCGCCGTCGCAAAACCGTGAATCGCTCGATTACCCCACTGCCCCAGAAAGACTTCGTTCACGTAAGCCCCCAAGATACGCTCTTTCGAGAATGCAGCATCCAGCAAGACCGCATAGACAGCCTCAAATGCTTTTCGTGTAAGCGTCCGTTCGCTTGTGAGATACAAATTCTTGACCAATTGTTGCGTAAGCGTACTACCGCCTTGGGCAAATCGACCAACCAAGACGTTATTCATCGCTGCACGCATAATGCCGACCATTGAGACCCCTGCATGATCAAAAAATGCTCTATCCTCTACCGCTATCAACATTTTGATAAACTCATCTGGTAAATCACTCAAATCAATAATTTCGCGATCTGCATGAGTCCCCGATAATTGCGCAAGAACCAGTGGCTCGAAGCGAATAATGTCGACTGGCGTCGACGATTGATCAGTCAGCTCGGTGACCTGACTACCTTGAAAAGCAATCCTGACCAACCTATCCGGCTCAAGACCGTCAGCAAATTGATGACCACGCATCCCAATCCACAGTGATTCATGGCTTTGTTGATACTGGCCTCGTCCAGGGCGTGCATTCACAACCCGATAGTTTAAAAGATCCAGTTCAAAACGTGTTTGCTCGAGTGAAAATGGTGCGTTCTGAAACAGCTCAAGCGGACGCGCATAAATTTTTGCGCCAACAGCCCAGGAAAGTGATTGAAATTGCCGCGAAACATGAGCATTGAGATACACTAGGCCCAACCCCACTGCTACCAGTAGGGTGAGACACAGTTTTAAAAACAAGGGCCACCTTTGATTCATGAGTAACAGTATACCGGGAGGAAAAGGTGAGCGAGACGCTCATTGATGCATTGAGACAAAAATCATGCTACTCGCATGAAGTTAAAGCGATTGACGTGATCGAATCCGACCTCGCCTGGATCATATTGACCGGAAATTTCGCCTATAAGATTAAAAAATCAATCGATTTATATTTTTTGGATGCGAATTCACTTAAAGCTCGACATTCACTCTGCCAAAGCGAGTTCAGGCTGAACCAGCGGAGCTATCAGGAGATGTATCTTGGTGTGGTTGGGATCTATCAAACAGAGGTAGGCGTGACAGTTGGAGAGGGCAGTGGGGAGCCAATTGAATACGCGGTCAAAATGCGCCAATTCGATCCGAATCAAACACTGGATCAAATTCACGATCGAAAACAACTGAATCACGATCGATTGGAAAAGCTTTGTCAATCAGTTTTCGACTTTCACTCAAGTGCGCCGATCTCTGGTATCGAAATGCCTTTCGGCGAACCAAACTCGCTCTATGTCCCGGCGCAACTTAACTTTGATCAGGTCAGACCGCACCTGACGGAAACCAAAGATCTCGCCCAACTATTACAACTTGAAGCCTGGGCTCACGAGTACCTCAGACGATTATGGCCTCGATTTGCAGAGCGCAAGGATTTGGGAATGATCCGCGAATGCCATGGCGATTTGCATCTCGGCAACGTCGTGGAGACTGAATCCAGCGAAATGCGTTTATTTGACTGTATTGAATATCGTGCCGAATTTCGCTGGATTGATGTGATCAGTGAGATTGCATTTCTAACCATTGATCTAGAGGCCCGCGATGATTTTGCATCGGCCTGGCACCTGCTGAATCGATATCTCGAGTTGACCGGTGATTATCATGCTCTGTGGGTTTATCAAGGATATCAGGCCTATCGCGCAATGGTTCGTGCCAAAGAATGTCTATTGGCGTTGAACGCACCAATCCTTCCGACAGAAACTGATACCTCGCCGCTCGCGCGCTATCGGCGTTACGCGGTAATGGCAGAGCATGCAACCACGATACGACCACGCGTTTTACTGATTACGCTCGGTCTTGATATCGATATCCGCCAATCACTCACACATCAACTGATCGACGATTTTGGAATGATCCGCCTTCGCTCGGAACTCGAGCGGCAGAGGCTCTACGGCGATCAAGAGGACACTGCGCCCAAGACCTATCGACACCTCGTGGAGTTGGCTGAGTTGTCGCTTAGAGCTGGATTCCCAGTTGTTGTCTCAGGTGGCTTCGAACATACTGATGATCGGGAACGGTTTCGACGCCTAGCGGAGTCGCACGGTCTTTTGTTTGGAATATTGACTGACGAAAATAGTGCAAAAGAAGCTCAGCTTGACGACGAAGAATTGGCCTCGACGCACGTGCTGCGGCTCGATGATTCAGAACGAATGATTCGTGAAGTACGCGATCTAGGTCAGTCATTTGGCATGCATTTAGGAGTTCAGCGATGAATACTGTTGATCGTTTCATACACGGGTTCGACGGGTTGTTAAGAACCATTGCTCGAGTCAAACATGAGGCACATAATCCATCACCTGGACGGGGTGCCCTCGATGATCCCATGACTGAGGACGAAATCAAACTCTCCGGAGGACTCATGCGAGTTAATCATACCGGTGAGATTTGCGCACAAGGCCTCTACAACGGTCAAGCTACGTTTGCTTCAAATGCAGATATAGCCGAGGCATTGGCCAAGGCTGCCGACGAGGAGCTTGACCATCTGGCATGGTGTCAGGAACGACTAAAGGAATTGGGCGCCAAACCCAGTCTGCTCGACCCTTTGTGGTATACCGCCTCGTTTGCCTTAGGGGCTAGCGCGGCACTTATCTCAGACGAACTCTCGCTCGGTTTCGTCCACGCAACGGAAAATAATGTCGAACGTCATTTGAAGGAGCATCTCAAACGACTTCCAGAGAGTGATCACGCGTCCCGACAAATTCTTAAGCGCATGCTTGATGATGAGATACGACATGGTGAGGAGGCACTGAGCCAAGGTGGTGAAGAACTCCCGAAGCCTGTCCAGCGGCTCATGTGGGAAGGTGCGAAACTCATGACGACAACCGCAGAACGCATCTAATTAAAGTCGCTTATTCAATAACCCTAAGAGCAAATTCAAAGGAACAAGCCACAGAGCGGAGAGAGCCGCGTTGACCACTAAGACATTAATGTCACCCGATGACTCAAATCAATGCCAGCGTCTTCAAGCATTTTCGATGCGGAACAATATTTTTCTGCAGATAAAGCAACAGCCCGCTCAACCTTACTTTGATCTAGGTTATCGCCCGACACATGAAAGTCCATTGTGATTTTAGTAAAAACTGCCGGCACTGTATCCGCTCGCTCGGCCTCTAAAAAACACTCGCATGAAGTAATATTTTGTCGTTGCTTCTTCAAGATTGTAATCACGTCAAAACTCGCACAACTCCCGAGTCCCATCAGGATGAGTTCCATCGGCCGAGGCCCAATATTGCGTCCACCATGCTCTGATGCTCCATCGACAACCACCGCATGCCCAGAGCCACTCTCCGCCACGAAGGATACCTCTTGATGCCAAAGAACACGTGATTTCATTGATTAACCCACTCCTTTAAGCGCTTGAGCTCAGCCGCGAGCTCCGCTTCATGAATTTGTAACAACTGCCGTCGGTCCGCATCGTGCTCTTTTCGAGTTGTTGCATCAATTTGTTGTCGCGCCTCTCCAAAAGGCATCGCAAGAATGGCTTCGCTCACTTCATGGAACCGAGTCAATTCGAGAATGGAAAGCCAGTTCTCCTGATGCGCATCGAGCAGTACTCGAATCCGTAACAGACACTCGGAACGGTCCACTTGATCTGTTAGATAAGAATCGATCAGGATCTGAATGCTAAACAATGCATCTTGTCTCGCTTGGGCTCGTTGATAATCGAGCGCTTTAACCTGACGCGTCAGCGACCAGGCATACCAGCTAAGACTTACAACGATGAGAATCCCGAGAGCAACTAGCCATGGCATTACTGAAGATCCTGAAACAATCCTGACATAGCAACACCTGGGTCAGGCTGGCGCATGAAGGCCTCACCGACTAGGAATCCATAAATGCCGTGCGCATGCATCAAGTCGACATCTTCCGCCTGCAAAATTCCCGATTCGGTGATAAGTAATCGGTCGTCCGGAATGTGTTGCAACAGATCAAGTGTTACCTCAAGCCTGGTTTCGAATGTATGCAGGTTTCGATTATTGATACCGATTAGCTGATTATCCAGTGCAAGCGCACGCTCAAGTTCACGTTCGTCATGCACCTCTATCAATACATCGAGACCGACAGACAATGCGGTGTCATGCAAGCGCCTAAAATCAGTATCATCCAGCGCAGCTACGATTAATAAAACACAGTCCGCACCCAAAACTCGCGATTCAACGATTTGGTAAGGATCCACCATAAAATCCTTTCGAATCACTGGGAGGCTACACGCCCTACGTGCCGACTGCAAATCATCATCAGACCCCTGAAAAAAGTCCTGGTCAGTCAGGACTGATAAACAAGATGCTCCTGCTCTTTCATATTGTTGCGCATGAAGTGCCGGCTGAAAATCAGCTCTCAATAAACCCTTCGATGGCGAAGCACGTTTAATTTCCGCAACCACTGCAGATTTTTGGGTCATCACCTTCTTGATTAGTCGTTCAGTAAATCCGCGCGTTGCATCCTGATCCACTAGCATACTTTCGAGGTCTTGAATCGATCGTCGTGCCTTCCGATTAGAAACCTCCTGACGCTTTCTGGCAATAATCTGATCTAAAATTGTTGTCGAACAACTCATGGATTATTTGCTTTTCAGCTCTTGTGTTAAACGCGTGAGCGCGTCAAATTTTTGCATGGCCTCGCCAGACTCCATCACGTCCCAGGCCGCCTCAACGCCATCCTCTAGCGAATGCGCACAGCCGGCTGTGTAAATTGCTGCACCGGCATTTAAGGCTACGATATCCGATGCAGGATGATCATCAGCAACTAATGCCATTTTGATCAGCTCAAGTGATTGTTCGGCAGTCTCAACAATCAACTCATCACGATCGCTTAACTCGAGGTCAAAGTCTTGTGGTTTGATTCGATACTCGCGGATACGTCCATCCTTCAATTCAGCAACCCGACTGGCTGCCGACACACTCAATTCATCGAGTCCATCCTCTGATCGAACCACTAATACATGACGAGATCCAAGTCGATGTAGGACTTCCGCCAAAGGTGTTAACAGCATTTCATCAAAGACACCAAGTACTTGGTTCGGTGCACCGGCAGGATTGGTCAAGGGTCCAAGCACATTGAAGATCGTTCGCATCGCGAGCTCTCTACGTGGACCAATCGCGTGACGCATTGCTGAATGGTGTGCAGGCGCAAACATGAACCCAACACCCAGGGTCTCGATACAGGTTTTCACTTGATCAGCGTCGAGATCTAAGCAAACACCCGCAACCTCTAAAACATCTGCTGATCCCGACTTCGAGGAAACAGACCGATTACCGTGCTTGGCAACTCGCCCACCGGCAGCGGCCACCACAAATGCGGACGCTGTTGATACATTAAAAATACTTGCGCCATCTCCGCCTGTTCCACAGGTATCGACCAAAAAATCGCTGGGGACATTGACCTTTTGGGAGAGTTCACGCATGACACTCGCTGCGCCGACGATTTCGTCGATTGTCTCGCCTTTCATTCGGAGCCCCATTAATAGTGCTCCAATCTGAGCGTCTGTGGCTTCGCCCGTCATGATCGGTCGCATCACGGCAATCATCTCCTCAGAATGAAGGTCATGCTTTGCGCACACCGTCGCGATCGCCTCTTGAATGGTCATGACCACTCTCCCCCTCTTACCGCCAGAAAATTACGTAGCAACTCACGGCCCTGGTGACTTGCAATTGATTCAGGATGGAACTGTACACCCTCAACCGTCAATTGTTTGTGACGAACGCCCATGATCGCTTCGGCTTCATTCAATTCGTCATGACTCCAAGCAGTAATCTCAAGGCAATCAGGTACAGACGCTGGATCGATGACCAAAGAATGATACCGTGTTTGAACCAGAGGTTGATTGAGACCCAAAAATACACCCTGCCCATTATGATGAATCAAACTGGTCTTGCCGTGCATCACTTTTGGAGCGCGGATGATTGTACCTCCAAACGCTTGCCCAATGGCTTGGTGCCCCAAACACACACCAAGCGTGGGTACCTTACCTGAAAAATATTCAATGACTTGCAAGCTGATTCCAGCCTGGCCTGGATCACATGGACCCGGACTGACCACAACATGATCCGGTTTCAGTGCAATCAACTCATCTAAAGTGGCCTGATCATTGCGGATGGTTGTGACCGTCCCACCTAGCTCTCCGAAGTACTGCACCAGGTTATAAGTGAAGCTGTCATAATTGTCGATCATCAGTAACATCGTCTAGCTTCGCACGATTGGACCTTTAAGGTCCTTGAATCCTGTTAATGCCGCGTTCGCTGCTCGAATCACCGCCCGACCTTTGTTTAACGTTTCCGCCCATTCAGACTGCGGGACTGAATCGGCAACTAGTCCAGCGCCCGCTTGAATGTGCATTACACCACCCTTAATCACGGCAGTACGAATAGCGATCGCTGTATCCATGTTGCCTGACCAACCAAGATAGCCAACGGCGCCACCATAAATTCCTCGACGAACAGGCTCAAATTGATTGATTAATTCCATAGCGCGCACCTTTGGCGCTCCCGATAATGTTCCAGCAGGTAAACACGCTTTTAAAACGTCCAACGCACTAACACCAGGGCGAACTTTACCTTCGACATGGCTGACGATATGCATTACGTGCGAATAGCGTTCGACAATCATATTATCGGTTAATTCCACAGAACCAATCTCAGCGACGCGCCCAACATCATTACGACCCAGGTCGATCAGCATTAAATGCTCACTGATCTCTTTTGGATCTGCCAATAACTCGTTTTCGAGCGCCACATCTTCTTCTTGTGTTTTCCCGCGTGGTCGAGTACCCGCAATTGGGCGCACTGACACATGACCATCCTCCAAACGCGCGAGTATCTCTGGCGATGAGCCCACAATGTGTGTGTCATCCAAATTAAGAAAGTACATATAAGGCGAAGGATTTAAGACTCGTAACGCACGATAGAGGGATAAAGGGCTTTCGGCATATGGGACAGAAATTCTCTGGCTTAGAACCGTCTGCATCACATCTCCAGCTTGAATGTACTCTTTTACATCTTTTACTGCAGTTTTAAACGCATCTTTTTTTAAGCTGTATTGATAATCAGCTTCAGTAATAGGTTCGTGTTCAGTGGGAAAAAAAGCGGATGGATCCATGGCCGATGCGAGGTCATCCAACATATTATCTAACCTTTCCCGCGCTGTCTCATAAGCACCTGCGTCCTGCGGGTTCGCGTGTGTGATCAACGTTAGCATCCCCGACAAATTATCAAAAACGACAACGTCATCAGATCGCATCAAAATAATATCTGGAGAGCCAATCGGATCGTTGTCAGGGAGCGCTTTTGCGACTCGCGGCTCTACGTATTGAATCGTGTCGTAGCCAAAATAGCCAACGAGACCGCCTGTAAACTTCGGTAGATCTAACTCCTCAACCACCCAAGACGGGGTTTCTCCTAACCGAACTTGATAATCAGATATCCAAGTCAACGGATCTTCTGACTCAATAATTTCGACGACTTCGTCACGCTCGAATCGAGTGATTCGGGGACCGTTGACTTCAATCCGCTCACGAGAGGGAAGACCGATGCATGAATAACGACCCCAGGTCTCGCCTCCAGTCACTGATTCCAGTAAGTATGACCATGGGCGATCAGCGAGTTTCAAATAACACGATAACGGAGTTTCCATATCCGCAAGGCGTTTCACGGCGACAGGAACACGAATGAGATCCAGTTTTCGATACTGATCAAATTGTTCAGGTGTCATTAACGATTAATTCCATCAAGTCTTGGATCACACGGTCTGCTCCGCAGTGATAAACATCTAAATCTCCAGCGTATCCAAAACTGACTAGGATCGAGGTGACTCCCGCCGCCTTGGCTGCTCCTAAGTCTGCTTTGCTATCACCAATGAGACAGGCTTCATGCGGAGCCCTGCCCAAATCAGTAAGCGCTTTGTGCACCATATCAGGTTCCGGCTTTTTCGTCGGCAAGTCATCGCCTGCAACAATGCTGTCAAATGCATCTTGCATACGGAAAGCAGGTAACATCAACTCCACAAAGCGCCGCGGTTTGTTGGTCACCAAGCCGACCTGCTTCCCCTTGGCCTTTAGTGTCTCGATGAGCTCTGTCGCGCCTGAATATAACACCGATGTTTCAGCGCAAATCGGCTCGTATTCTTCCAGAAATACCGAGAGAAGTAGGCGGCACAAGGGTGATTTCATTGTGATACTGTCATCTTTCGTAACATGCCTCACAGCTTGCTCAACCAGGGCGCCGGCACCATGGCCAACCATTTGCGTACCAAGTTCGAGTCCAACACCCGGCAGTCCTGCTCGTTCAAGTGCACGATCCAGAGCGCACGTAAGATCAGGTGCACTATCAACTAAAGTGCCATCAAAATCGAAGAGATAAGCTTGCATATCTGCGGATCCAAATCGTCGAAAAATGCAAAAACATATCATTGTTTCGGTAGCCAAGCACCCTAAGGCCTAGGCAACATGCATCAGACTCAACTATGATCCAGTTTCAGGTCTGAAAGTGAATCTATGAATCATTCAACGTTACCTCGATCAATTGCCCTAAGCATACTAGCCCTGAGCACTAGTGCCGCGCACAGTGCTGAGCAAACTGCTGCGGCAACTGATTGGGTTGTCGATACCTCTGGAACCTATCTATGCCAAGGGTACTACAGCCCTCCATTTGTTGAAGAATCTCCTGGTGAGGATCTGAACGCGGAAGCGGAAACCACCGATTACGATGGCGACGACCGAGTCATTTTGAGCGGTAATGCATTTATTAGCCGAAATGATTTTCAACTAGAGGCCGATCGCGTGTCATTTTTTAACTCCACGGGCGATGGTGATGCCGAGGGGGATGTCAGAATCAGACGACCAAACACATTGCTCATTGGTGATGAGGCATCAGTAAATGTGCACACAAATGCATTTGACTTAAAAAATTCGTCCTTCGTCACACACCAAAATCGGCTGAGAGGAGAATCAGAATTCGCAATTGGGGCTCCAAACGGTGACATTAGGGTGGTAAACGGGACCATCACTTTCTGTGCACCTTATGTCAATTCATGGGATTTGAAGGCGAACCAGATTTATTTGAATCAATCTTCCGGGCGCGGATGGGCGAACGATGTTATCGTGCGGGTCAAAGAGATTCCGGTATTTTACACTCCTGCTTTGGGATTTCCCCTCGATGATCGGCGTCTAACCGGATTTCTCTTTCCAAGCTACTCTTTCGGCTCAACGTCGGGCACAGAAATCGTGACTCCGTTTTATTGGAATCTTGCACCCAATTATGACTTACTGGTGCAACCTCGATTTATGACGGCCCGTGGAACAGCTATTGGCTTACATGGGCGTTATCTTTTCGAAGATTTCAGCTTATTTGAAGCAAAAACAGAGCAGCTATCAGGTGACAAAGTAGCAGGGACAGATCGCCACATTTCAAAGCTCACCTTGACCAGTGATCCATCAAAACGTGTCATTTGGAATATGGCTTACGAAGACGCATCGGATGGATCATACCAAAATGATCTCGATAATTTCGCTGATCTCTCTGATAAGCAACAGTTGACATCATCAATGCGTGCGACCGTCCGTGGAAATAACTGGAGAGCTGGATGGCTTATCGACCGGGTTGATGTTGTTGATCCATCCACAACAGGCTCGGCAGTCAAGTTTTCTCGTCAGCCGCAATTGACTGCATCGTGGGCCAATTACGGTGAGGAGTGGAATATCTTTGCTTCAGGCGATGCAACTGAGTTCACGCGAACTACGACCGGTCTATCTAGTTCAGATCCATCTGAGGGCCGTCGTCTCTCTTCAGATTTAAAAGCTGAATACCCCATGTCACGTGCATTTGGCTCGCTGACTCCGGCGGCTCTTGGGTTCGCGCGCTGGTCAGAGGCAACCATAGGCACAACAACACTAGATAATTCGTATTTCACTTATGGCGCCTCTCTCGATGGAAGCCTCAATTTCGAAAAGTTCGGCGAAAACGGTTCACTGCATGAAATTATTTCGCGTGCGAAGCTGTTGATTCGAGAACCAAATGAAGATCCGACTGTTGTCAAATTCGATACACCTGATACCGCAAACGAAACAGATACGATCAGTCAAATTTTCTTAGATAACCCAATCTCTGGAGGTGACTTCGTTGGTGATACCCGGGAGATGGCTCTATCGCTTACGTCTCGGGGCGTTAACAGTAATGGCATCGAAACATACCGCGTAACTGCGGGACGAACACTGTTCCTTCAGGATCGTGGGATTACCCTTTCAGGCAGTCCAGAAACTACGGAACAAGGACCTTTGGTTTTCGAATCAAGCGTTCGCCTTACTGAGTCATTTAACTGGAACACGCGTTTCACTTCGGTCACTGATGGCGTAACCATGGACACAGCAACCAACGAATTGAAATATCGAACTTCTAACACAGATTACGTCACACAACGCGTCGTTTGGAATAATGATGTAGCGACTCGAACCGATCTGTACGTATCGAATCAGCTCAGCCAAGAATGGCGGTTTCTAGCAGGTCTGCAATGGGAACCGAACACTGAAGAACGTGTCAATCAGGTAGTTGGTATTGAATACCAAAGCTGTTGTTGGCGAGCCGCGGTAGTCCACGCCTATGAGCGTGACCAGGTCACGTCCACGGACGGCGGGCACTCGTTGAAACTACAACTCGAACTTAAAGGACTTGGCGTCTTAGGTCGCGGGGCTTCCTCAATTATGGAACGTTTATTGGAAGGTTATGAACTCTCTGAAGCTCAGTATTAAGTATGTACTCTCCGCTCTAGTATTCAGCGGCCTGGTTGGGATTGCTGAGCCGCGAGTGATCGACAAGATTGTCGCTGTAGTTGACTCCGGTGTCGTTCTTTCAAGTGATATCGAGACCCGATTATATGATCTTCAGACTCAAGCTGAGTCGCGGAGCACTACTGTTGAGATTACTAATGAACTCCGTCAACAGGTACTCGAGCGGTTAATTCTTGAGCAAGCACAAGTCGAGGTCGCCAAACGGCGCGGACTGCAGATTGATGATGCTCGCGTCAACGAGACGCTATTGCAGATTGCCAAAAATCGAGACACTGATTTAGTTGGATTGAAGAATGCGATCGAATCTGAAGGGAAGAGCTTCACTATTTTTCGAGAGCAAATTCGCCGCGAACTTTTGATTAGCGCGGTTCGCGATCGCGAAGTCCGCAGTCGTATTCGGATCAGCGACTTAGAGCTTGAACGGTTTATGGAAACGACCGGTGGACAGATCAGTACTGCGCCTGAACTCCTCTTAAGTCAAATCGTGGTAGGGCTCCCAAACCGCCCTAGTCCTGAGGTAATACTGCAAGCAGAACAAAAAGCGGTGCAAATCCGCGATGCACTACTCAAAGGCGCTCCGTTCGGACAGATGGCAGTCCGCTATTCCGACGCTCCAGAGGCAAGTCAAGGTGGAGACCTCGGGTGGAGAAATATTCTCGAACTGAGCCCTGTCTTTGCCGACGTGTTGGCAGACGCGAACAAAAATACGTTAATTGGGCCAGTCCGATCGTTAGGTGGTTTTCATTTGATCGCTGTTCGCGATCGGCGCGGCGACCAGTCAGTTGTCATCACCGAATATCGCGTACGTCATATTCTGATCAAACCTGATGCGGTTCGATCGCCTGAAAAAGCGGAAGAGCTCGCCCAAAACATACGTCGTGAAGTGCAGGGTAGCGCTGATTTTGCGGAACTTGCTCGACGGTTTTCTGAGGACCCGTTGAGTGCAGCGAAAGGCGGTGATCTTGGATGGGTTCGAGTGGATCAATTGGTGCCTAGTTTTGCGAGTGTGATGACAGAACTGCCTCTCAGCACCCTTAGTGAAGTGACTCGTAGCCGTTTCGGCTATCATTTGATCGAGGTCTTAGATACTCGCGAATCCGACATCTCTGAGGAACAGATGAAAAATCGCGCGCGTCAGATTTTGACTGAGCGTAAGTTTTCACAAGAGCTCGACTCTTGGCTACGCCAAGTGCGTGCGGATGCATTTGTTGAAATAAAATTATGAATCCGCTTGCCATTACGCCTGGTGATCCCGGCGGTATCGGACCAGATCTCTGTATCCAAGCAGCCATCGATGGCGAACTCGAGGGAGTCGTCATAGCTGACCCCGAAATTTTGAAACGTCGAGTAGATATCCTCGGCCTTCCCGTCAGTATTGTGGACGCTAACCAATACAACCCGGACCTTACCCGGGGGGTTATCTATGTTGATGCAGTCGCAGCGGCTGATCCCACCAACAAACCTGGTGTTTCGGATCCGATAAACGCTGGTTATTGCCTGCAGTCGATTAAACATGCCCTCACCGGCATTCAACAGCAACGCTTCCGTGCGCTGGTGACCGGTCCCCTGAATAAAGCAACAATCCGCGATGGTGGTTTCGAATCCTTCACTGGTCATACAGAATTCTTAAGAGATTTCTTTGGTCTCCCTGGGGTAGTGATGATGTTGGCATCAACCGACTGTCGCGTTGCCTTAGTGACCACCCACCTACCCCTGGCTGAGGTTCCCAAAGCCATCACACAAGAACGGATCGAAACGGTAACCAACATCGTAATTAACGCCTTCGCTGGGGTATTCCAACTGCCAAACCCGCGGATACATGTGCTTGGTTTAAACCCTCATGCGGGTGAAGACGGTCATCTGGGTCGGGAGGAAATTGATATTATTCGGCCTGCTCTTGAAACGTTGCGAGTTCAGCACCCGCATGTCCATCTCGAGGGACCCTTACCCGCTGATACAGCATTCACACCGGAACTCCGAGCGCAAGCCGATTGCCATATCGCGATGTATCATGACCAAGGACTTCCGGTGGTGAAGTATCAAGGATTTGGGGATTCCGTCAATATCACCCTCGGACTCCCGATTGTTCGAACGAGCGTCGACCATGGAACTGCACTGAATTTGGCTGGAAGAGGGTTGGCGAGCACCGGGGGTCTGGTCGCGGCAATCCGGGAGGCGAATCGGTTAACCGCTCGAATCGCCTAAACAATCCTTGCCTCAGGTACACTTGGTGTTTTGCAGGAAGTAACGTGTCCAAACAACTCGCCCGATCAGCACGGAAACGTTTTGGTCAGAACTTTCTGATCGATGGTCGAGTGATTGACGCCATTTTGGCGTCAATCAACGCATCTGCTTCAGACACTGTTGTTGAAATCGGTCCCGGTCATGGGGCAATAACCGAAGGGTTATTCGCCTCTCGATGCGATCTCACACTCATAGAGTTAGATCGCGATTTAATACCCGGACTATTAGCGAGCTTCGTCAGTCAGTCTCCAGAGCGGTGCCGACTTCTCAACGAAGATGTTCTCAAAGTGGACTTCACGCAGTTTGGTAATGCCCTGCGGATTGTCGGTAATCTGCCATATAACATCTCAACGCCCTTGCTATTCAAACTTTTAAATGGCGGCAATCAGATTCAAGATATTCACGTGATGCTGCAAAAGGAAGTCGTCAATCGGATCGTAGCTGTGCCTCGCGAATCAGCCTATGGTCGGTTGGGCGTCATGATACAGGCGACTGCGCGTGTTGAATCACTTATCGATGTACCACCTGAATGTTTCGCACCACCGCCAAAAGTTAATTCTGGTGTTATTCGAATTATTCCTGATGGAAAAAAACGCGCATTAATTGAGTCGATGGATACGCTGGCGCTCCTCGTTCGTCAGGCATTTAGTCAGCGGCGCAAGACTCTTAGGAATAACCTCAAGGATCTTCTGAATCTAGAAGAATTTGAAATCCTGGGCATTAATCCAACCGATCGACCAGAACGTCTGTCTGTGGGAGTCTACGTAGAACTCGCTAACTATTTGGGTCGTAGACAGGGGAACGTGTGATGCAGGATTTAAGATACCAAGTCGAAGTCAATACGCAGGCCACCTATATCGAGGCCCAATCCAACCCATCCCATGGGCGCTTTGTCTTTACTTACACGGTGACGATTGAGAATAACGGGACATTGCCAGTACAACTGTTACACCGTTATTGGAAAATTACCGATGGTGAAGGCGGAGTTCGAGAGGTCCATGGAGACGGAGTGGTTGGAGAACAGCCAACCATTGTTCCAGGCGATGAGTTCACCTACACCTCGGGAGCAATCCTTGAAACCGCTATCGGAACCATGGAAGGTTACTTTGAAATGGTCGCCTCAGATGGCGAAATTTTTAAAGCGAAAATCCCAGTATTTACGCTGTTAAACCCAGGAGCATTGCACTGATGGCCACCTATGTGGTGGGCGATGTTCAAGGCTGTTGGGGCGCTTTTCAGAGACTGCTCTCTGCCTTATCGTTTGACCCTAAATATGATCACATGGTTTTCGCCGGTGACTTGATCGCGCGTGGGGAGGATTCAGCTGCTGTGATGCAATGGGTGTTGGATCATCACGATGCGTGCTCAGCCGTTCTTGGTAATCACGACCTTAACTTTTTAGCCGTAGCATCAGGGCTTCACGAAGCGAAACCGAAAGACCGAACCCAGCAACTTGTCGACTCAGTTATCTGTGAGGATGTGATCAACTGGTACCGCCAATGCCCGCTCGCAAAGGATTTTCCCGAGCATCATGCGATCGTGGTTCATGCCGGTATCTGGCCACTGTTTGACAAAGACACGCTGCTCTCAGAGATCCAACTGGTTCATCAACGATTGTCTGGTGATGCCTGGGTCGAGTCGCTTCGATCAATGTACGGTAATATGCCTGCGCACTTCACTGATGCGCAAACAAATGACGAAAAGGCACGCTTTTTAATCAATGCCTGTACACGAATGCGCTTTGTTAATTCCCACACGCTGGCACTTGATTTTAATTGCAAAGATGCACCCGAACTCGCACCAATTGGGCTGTGTCCATGGATGGATGCACCCGGGCGAGTGACTATTGATCGACAGCTTATTTTTGGTCATTGGGCGACTCTGAACGGTCGCAGAAACGATACAGATCTGATTGCTTTAGATACAGGTTGTGTCTGGGGTGGCAACCTCACAGCCATTCGACTCGATGATCGTCAATTGGTACAGGTGGCGTCCGGTGTTTGATTTAAAACGCCTTTTTGCTCCCCTCACAGGTATCGATCTCGACCATTTAGAGATCTATGTGGTCGGTGGCGCTGTTCGCGACTCATTACTTGGATTGACTCCAAAAGACGTTGATTTCGTCGCGGTCGGAGCGACTCCTGAAACATTCCTGGAACACGGCTTCCAACAAGTCGGACAGGATTTTCCTGTATTTTTGCACCCGAAAAGCCATGCCGAAATCGCGCTTGCTCGGACAGAACGGAAGACGCACAAGGGCCACACTGGTTTTGTTGTACACGCAGATCCCGCTGTGACACTGGAAACTGATCTCCTACGCCGCGATTTCACGATCAATGCCATGGCTGTGTCTCGAACCGGCAAGCTGATTGATCCGTACAGTGGGGAAAAGGATCTTCAATCACACCAATTACGTCACGTTTCTGGCGCTTTCTCAGAGGATCCATTGCGCGTTCTTCGGGGTATTCGCTTTCTCGCACAACTGGGTGCATTTGAATTTCAAATCGCACCAGAGACCAGATCAATGATGCAGTCGATGTCAGCGTATCTCATTGAACTCTCGGTTGAACGTATCGTCGGCGAACTCGATAAAATGCTGTCATCGAGTCATCCCCTTTTGGGACTTCAACACCTCTCTGATCTCGGAATAACCAATGTGCTTGTGCCAGCGCTCGAAACGCTCCCAGGCCAGTTTCTGTGCCAATCGGCCGATGCACGTTTAGCAGAGTGGATGATTCTGAATCAGCCGACAATCGAATGCATTGAACGGTATGGGAAAGAGTTTCGGTTGAACAATAAACGCATGGCTTTTTTAAAGGCTGCAACCCGCCTCAAAAATTTAACGTTAGAAGACGCAGCACAGTGTCTCCATGTATTCGATCAACTCGGCTGGTTACGAGGGAACCAGCCCGATGAGGGTATTGACCAGTTACTTGTTGAATTTGGTCAATCGGGTCAAATGACGGTCCCGATCGCACGGTGGTTTGAGATCCGCCAACGAGTTCGGCAGGTCTCTGCTGAACAATTCATCGAACGAGGGCTGATTGGTCAAGCCCTTGGCGACGCAATTGATGCCGAACGCTTGAGTGTTCTCTCGACCGAAATCTCCGCGCCAGGTACCGCCCCTGGCTTATAAAGCCTGCCCGTCACTTCGACTACTTGGTCATCCCACAACACGATTTCCAGAAGATCAGTTAAGCGTTTTTCGATCAAGTTACAGTGTTCTCTGGCGGCTGCGGCTTGGATGTCATGGCACAACGCACCATAATCAAGCGTATCTTCAAGATCATCAGACTCAGCGGCATCTGAGAGTGAAATAGTGATGGCCAAGTCGAGGTACAACGGTTGCGGATTTTCTTTCTCATGCAAGTACACCCCGACTAAGGAAAGCAACGGAAGTCTTGAAACATACATCGTATCCATTACGACACCTTCGGTAATTCGCTTAAAGGCCAACGTGGCCTTATTGTCATCGCAAGTGTGGGATCAATCTGTCCGTGACTTAACCGCTTTAGGCCGGCAAAGGCAATCATTGCACCATTATCTGTGCAAAATTCAGGTGCAGGATATGCCACTTGAATCCCAGATGTTTCAAGCGACTTCAACGTTTGGCGTAACAGTCGATTTGCACTGACACCACCCGACATCACAAGCGCTCGCGCTCCTGTTTCTGTAATCGCCCGCTCGCACTTGATCACGAGAGTATCAACCACCGCCTGTTGGAAACTAGCGGCCAAATCCGCTTTTGCCTGCTCATCGAGTTGATCGGTTTTAACTAAACGACGCGCTTCAGTCAGCACTTGCGTTTTCAACCCCGAAAAACTGAAATCACATCCCGGCCGGTCAGTCATCGGACGCGCAAAACGAAATCGTGTTGCATCGCCATGTTCAGCCAACGCCGCGATTTTAGGACCACCTGGATAACCCAGTTCGAGCAGTTTCGCAGTTTTATCAAAAGCTTCACCGGCTGCATCATCAAGCGTCGTTCCCAGCAATTGATAATCACCAACGGCACGGACCAGAATCAGCTGCGAATGCCCACCACTGACCAACAAAGCGACAAAGGGGGTCTGTAGGTCAGGAGTTTCCATTAATGGTGCAAGGAGGTGACCCTCCATATGATGAATCCCAAGCGCAGGTCGATCCAACGAAAATGCGAGCGCCTTGCCGAAAGTGGCTCCGACCAACAACGCGCCCAGAAGACCTGGACCTGTCGTGTAAGCGACCGCATCAATATCAATCAAATCCAAACCTGAAGCGGCAACGGTCTCATCAACCAGAGGACGAAGATGACGAACGTGGTCGCGTGAAGCAAGCTCAGGAACAACCCCGCCGTAGTACGCGTGAACATCGATTTGACTATGAACGCGATGTGCCATCAGCCCGTCCCTCTGACTGTAAATTGCGATTCCAGTCTCATCACATGAAGTTTCGATCCCTAAGACACGCATTTAGTTCCCTTTTTCTCTCGACACTGGTATTCTCTCGCGCCCCAGAGGGGAGATCAAATTCACCCTGAGTTTAATTTAAGGATAGGTGCATTTTAATGCCTGCTGTAAAAATTAAAGACAACGAGCCCTTCGATGTCGCACTTCGTCGCTTCAAGCGTGCATGCGAAAAAGCCGGTGTTCTTTCTGAAGTTCGTCGTCGTGAGTGCTACGAAAAGCCAACAACCCTTCGCAAGCGCGCTGCTGCTGCGGCTGTGAAGCGTCATTTAAAGAAGGTATCACGCGAAACTAAAAAATTCGAACGTCTCTATTAATCACTGAGGCCTTCGCGTGAGTCCACTCAAGAACTCCCTCACTGAAGCCATGAAGAATGCCATGCGGGCGAAAGAAAAATTTCGTCTAGGTGTTATTCGTATGGCACTCGCTGAGATAAAACGCGTTGAAGTGGATGAACGGATTGACGTCGACGACGCGCGTTGTCTTGCCATCATCGATAAAATGTCAAAGCAACGCCGTGATTCAGCCAATCAATTCACTGATGGTGGGCGCCAGGATCTTGCCGACAATGAATTGGCCGAAGTTGAGGTTCTCAAAGAATTCCTCCCCGCACAGCTCTCTGAAAACGAGATCACATCGCTGATCGACGAGACGATTGTCACAACTGGCGCATCTGGTCCCCAAGACATGGGCCAAGTGATGGGGCAATTAAAAACTAAGGTCCAGGGGCGCGCTGACATGCAGGTGATCAGTCAGCTGGTCAAAGAGCGCCTCAGCTAAATCCGATCTCTAAAATTCGGATACACTCTTAACACTGATCTCAACTGTCGGGTGTCAAGTGGCTGGACGAATCCCTGATTCATTTATCGAAACGCTGAACGATCGCGTCAACATCGTCGATGTGATCAGCACTCGTGTGACCCTGAAAAAGTCAGGCCGAGAGTACCACGGCCGCTGCCCCTTCCATGATGACTCATCTCCTTCGTTTTCAGTGAGCCCCGATAAACAGGTTTATCACTGCTTCGGCTGCGGCGCTTCAGGCGGACTAATTAGTTTTGTGATGGAATATGACAGGGTCGATTTTATTAGCGCGATTGAAAACTTAGCGTCACTGGCAGGCCTCGAAGTTCCAACAGAAGCGGCCGACCCCGAATCCGGACAGCGTAAAGCGCTCTACGCGATCATAGAACAAGCGGATCAAGCATTCAGAAAGGCCTTGAAGTCCAATCCGAATCGAGAGCGCGCAGTCAATTATTTGAAAGGTCGTGGCTTGACAGGACTCATTGCCCACCGATTCGGTCTCGGATACGCACCAGATGGGTGGCGTTTTTTGTTCGATCAACTCGGCACTAAAACGCAAATAAAAAAGCATCTACTTGACGCAGGTCTTACCGTTGTGAATTCGCAGGGGCGAGAATACGATCGGTTTCGAGAGCGGGTGATGTTCCCAATTCGAGATATCCGCGGGCGGACCATCGCATTCGGAGGCCGTGTTTTTGACGAGACTAAGCCCAAATATCTGAATAGCCCTGAGACAAAACTATTTCATAAAAGCGACACACTGTATGGTCTCTACGAGGCGCGACAGGCCTGCCGGTCGTTGGACCGTGTATTGGTTGTTGAAGGCTACATGGACGTGGTTGCACTGGCACAATTCGGGATCGATTTCGCCGTCGCAACACTGGGAACTGCGTTGACAGGCCAACATCTCGATCGACTCAGTCGACAAACGGCGCAAATCATAGTCTGCTTTGATGGAGATCAAGCGGGTCGCACCGCGGCAAAACGTGCGTTGGATACGATGCTCCCCTTTTTGAGTGATGAATTCAGTATTCGATTTCTATTTTTGCCCGACGGTCATGATCCTGATTCACTGGTACGTCATGAAGGAACCGATGCCTTTCTGAGTCGATTAAATGAAGCACTTCCTGCATCCGAGGCGCTGATCGGCTTACTCGCCGATGAAGTCGATATGACAAAAATCGATGGACGCGCTCGACTCACCGCACTCGCATTACCAAAAATTGCAAAGATTCCAACGAGTATCTATCGCTCACTGATGCTCGATTCGTTAAGTGAACTGTCTGGGACTCGTCGGATAGATCTCGATACACGATTGCAAGATCTTCATATCGAATCGTCTAGTGTGGACGTACAACCGGGCCAAATGCCGACCTCGGAAACGCCACCGAAGATCGATGCCGAGATGATGAGCTTTGAATCGTTGCGATACAACGAAAATGAACAACACGAGGATTTTGCAGATCACCTTGAACCGCCAATGGAGATGGACACTCCAATTGAAGTGCTTCCGAAAATCCAATTTCCAGATCCTGAAAAACCAGAACCACTTGCAAACCGGTTGCTTTGGCTCGTGTTACAAAATCCAATGCTCTTGACGGAGCCAGTCCCTATTCCTGAACGTAGCCGCATCGTGAATATCTATCCGCTCGCTCAAGTTTTCGATTGGATCATTCAAACTGACAAACCAACGACCGCAAGATTAATGGGGCACTTTAGTGGAACGGAACTTGGCCGATTACTGTCACGATTGCTGAATCGAAAAGCACTCTTCAGTGAAAGCGCTTATGAAGCAGAATTAAATGATGGCCTCAATCAACTGAAGAAACAGTTGGTGGCGGAGTCGATGAAGCTTTTGGCAGAAGACGCAAAGTGCGGGAAAATTTCCGCTGAAGACTTGCATCAGGCAATCACAGCACATAAAAAGTAATTGAAACTACTGTAGAATTTGTATACAGTCGGCCGCCGTTTTTTACAACACATTTCTTAGGTCAGTTCATGGCAGAAAAACCGTTAGATCAGGAACTTACGCAAACCGAACAACGTCAATCGCGTCTTAAAGAGTTGATTGCGAAGGGTAAAGAACAAGGATACCTCACCTATGCTGAGGTGAATGATCACCTCCCTGAGGAAATTGCAGATCCTGATCAGGTTGAAGACATCATTCGTATGATCGGAGATATGGGGATCGCAGTTGGTGAAGAAGCGCCTGACGACGATCAACTACTCCTCGGTGAAAATTCTGCAGCGACTGATGATTCAGCTGCTGAAGAGGCTGCTGCTGCGCTTGCCTCTGTAGAAAATGATGTGGGTCGTACGACGGATCCTGTCCGTATGTACATGCGGGAAATGGGTACGGTTGAGCTCCTCACGCGCGAAGGTGAGATCGTAATCGCTAAACGGATTGAAGAAGGCATTCGTGAGGTCATGCAAGCCATGGCCTACTACCCTGGCATTGTTGAATCGGTCCTTGCGATCTACGACCGAATTCAATCAGAAGAAGGACGTATGTCCGATCTACTCGCCGGCTTCTTGGATCCAGATCCTGCAGATGAAGAGCCTGTTGAAGCTGCCTCAACCGAAGAAGTGAGTGATCAAGACTTCGACGACTCAGATTCAGACGATGATGACGAGTCAGATGATAGTGATGAGGAAGAGGGAGATACGGGCCCCGACCCCGAAGAAGTCAGGGCGCGCTTTGAAGCACTCCGGGTAAATCTCGCCAAAGCCGAAAAAGTGATTGCAAAAAAAGGGCGGGATTCGACAGAATCCAAAGAGGCGCTCAACGCCATTGGAGATGTGTTCTCATCACTGAAGCTTACGCCTCGACTATTTGACGAACTCTGCATCGAATTTCGGACTGTTCTTGACTCTATTCGAAAACAAGAGCGGGAGATTTTGCGGTTATGTACCAAGCAAGGGAAGCTTGATCGGAAGGTCTTTATCAAAGAATGGCACGGCAATGAGACAAATTTTGAGTGGGTTCAATGCGTTGCAAAGAAGAAGATGTCCGAAAACCTCGAAGCAGTAATTCCAGACGTGCAACGTTGCCAAGCTCGGCTTCAGTCCATTGCTGAAGGCGTAGGTGTCACCATTCCAGAGTTACGCGAAGTCAATCGCCGTTTATCAATGGGCGAAGCGAAGGCGCGTCGGGCTAAAAAAGACATGGTTGAAGCAAACCTACGTCTGGTGATTTCAATTGCTAAAAAATATACCAATCGTGGCCTCCAATTTTTGGATCTGATTCAAGAAGGCAACATCGGTTTGATGAAAGCAGTTGATAAATTCGAATATCGACGCGGATATAAGTTTTCAACCTACGCCACATGGTGGATACGGCAAGCGATTACTCGCTCGATCGCTGACCAAGCTCGTACGATTCGTATTCCGGTCCACATGATCGAGACAATTAACAAACTCAATCGTATCAGTCGTCAGATGTTGCAAGAGATGGGACGTGAGCCGACTCCAGAAGAGTTGGGTGAGCGGATGGAAATGCCTGAAGATAAAGTTCGAAAGGTATTAAAAATCGCAAAAGAACCAATTTCGATGGAGACACCAATCGGAGACGACGAAGATAGCTCGCTCGGTGATTTCATTGAAGACACAACAATCTCGTCACCTATTGATTCTGCGACTGTCGAAGGGTTAACCGAATCAACCCGACAAGTTCTTGCAAGTCTCACAGCACGAGAGGCGAAAGTCCTTCGCATGCGTTTTGGCATCGATATGAATACCGACCATACGTTGGAAGAAGTCGGCAAGCAATTCGATGTCACGCGTGAGAGGATTCGTCAGATTGAAGCGAAAGCACTTCGTAAACTCAGACATCCAAGTCGCTCAGATCACCTACGATCGTTCTTGGACGAGTAAAAAAGCGGCGGCCCGAAGGATTTCACATTATGCCAATCGGTTATTTGCTAGGTAGAAATTCAAATTTGAAACTGACCGACATCGCGCATTCAATGACTTCCCGAGCCAACTATGAAAGGCAAAAAGGCATAACCCCCCCCTGTAATTCATCGCGGCAGTATCCTTACTTTGTGCGGCTGTGTTGTTGAAAAACTCCTCATACAAAACAGAAAGTGATTAATCACGCCAAATTATTTCGACTTCAAACGATTCATTGGAGCAATGCGCAACGCACAGAACCATATCAATGCGCTTGGCGAAGGAAATCGTGAAATCCGGTTCATACTCAACGGAACTCGAGTGGAATTACTGACGAAAGTCTCCCAAGAGAGAACCGATAAAGCCAATCGGATCGATCCGCTTAGAAGCCAAGGAGTAAAATTCGGTATCTACTCGAATACATTGAATGGCCGAAAATTGCGCTTAAAGATCTGCACTCTGCATAACAATCTGACGTTACCCCTCTGGAGTCGCTGAGATTGGAAAGCTTCAACGAGAGGGTTTTGTCTACCTCAGACCAAAAAAATAGCCGGCTATTGTCAGCTCAACACTCGCTATGAAAAACTGTCTCGATAGTCATCTCTCAAAAGATTCTTCTGTACTTTCCCCATGGTATTACGCGGGAGAGCATCAAGCTGAATCCATCTCCTCGGTAATTTAAATCCAGCTAATTTTTCTCGGCATGCTGTTTGAAGTGCGTCCGTATCAAGCTCAAACTCCCCAACCAAAATCGCGACAATACCCTCTCCAAAATCTGGATGAGGAACACCGACAACGGCACTCTCAATAACACCATATTGATCGTTCAACACGTCCTCGATTTCTTTCGGATAGATATTTAATCCACCCGAAATAATGAGATCTTTTCCGCGCCCAACAATCGAGACGTATCCATCGTCGGAGAGCATCGCCATATCGCCTGTGATAAACCAGTCGCCCCTAAATTCATCTGCTGTCTTCTCTGGAAGTTTCCAATACCCCTTAAAGACATGGTCACCCTTAACCTCGAGCGAACCAATCTCACCGTACGGTAAAAGACTTCCATCTGCAGCAATAATTCGAACTTCAACGCCCGGCAGTGGTGGACCAACAGAGCCTGCTCGGCGATCACCGTTCAAGGGATTTGAGCAACTCATGCCAGTCTCGGTCATGCCATAGCGCTCGAGAATCCGCTGCCCTGTCCGGCCGAAAAACTCATCCGAGGTTTCAACAAGTAAAGGAGCCGACCCTGAAATGAAAAGGCGCATATGACCACTCACGTCACGATCAAAACGTGGATCAGCAAGTAAACGCGTATAGTAGGTTGGCACACCCATCATCACCGTCGCGTCGGGCATCGCTTCCAAAACCATCTCAGGATCAAACTTCGGCAACATGATCACGGGTCCACCATTCATGAGCGCTAAATTCAACGCCACAAACAGACCATGCACATGGAATAACGGCAACGAATGTAACAAGACATCATCAGAATTGTAGCCCCAGGCCTCAGTTAACATCTCTGCATTAGCCGCTAAGTTACTGTGGGTGATCATGGCACCCTTAGGTTTACCCGTGGTCCCTGATGTATAAATGATGGAAGCCAAATCGTCGGAAGCTCTGGCGACAACGTCGGTGAACGACTGACCAGCTGCCTTTGCGGTTTCAAATGCATCGACCAACGTTCCAGTCTCGCCATCGAGAGTCAAGACCTGTAAACCTGGTATCGAGCCTTTGAGAGACTCAATATGACTCAGCCGATCGGCAACACACACATGAAGCTTTGACTCTGCATCCGTCAGGAAATATTCAATCTCACTATTCGTATAAGCCGAATTTAAAGGAAGATACACTGCACCACAGCGTAAAACAGCAAGATACAAAACAACATTCATCCAGCCTTTATCAATCTGAACAGAAACCCGATCTCCCGGTTCCAGCCCAAGATCAACGAGCGCCGAGGACAGGATTGCTGACTCAGCGTCTAAATCTGATCCTGTCAGATTCCGACCTCCGGGGGTCGAAAGCAATATCTTGCCCAACGAGCGCTGCAGATTCACTTGAATTGCCGCATACACATTACGTGTCATGAGAACATTCCTTCGGTTGATGTTTTATCGTTTTCTTCAATAAATGCTGTACATCTTTTGATGTCGCAATTTGGCCTGTTTCCATGAGCCGCTCGTGATTGCCCACGATATCATCAAGCTCATACAAGTAATTCGCCATGAAACCGAAACTCAGCTTCTTACCACGGGTACTCATATCAGCATTTGCGTTAATTCGCTCAAGCGTCGCCCCATTCCCCAGGTGAAATCGCGCGACAGGATCTGTGAGCTTTGCTCCTTGACCCGATGTCAGATATTGCGCAACCAGGGGCCTCAATTCATCATGATCAGTCGACTGCTCGAACACATGCAGATACTCCCGACCTGCAGTCTCAAGCCAACGACGTAATCCAGGAATTGGTGATAACGTCACAAAGCGCTTGAGACTTGGGCGCTCACTCTGCAAAACAGAAACCACTTGCTTAATCAGCAGATTTCCGAAACTCACACCAGCGAGTCCTGGTTGGCAGTTGTTGATCGAATAAAAGACTGCGGTATCAGCAAATACCGGTGGCGCGGGTGGCGTATCCAGAAGTGGCTTAATCGCGTCAGGCATCCCCTCCACCAGTGCAACCTCAACAAAGATTAACGGCTCATCAGGAATCACCGGATGAAAATACGCAAAGCAAAAGCGGTCCTCGGCCAGCCGACGTCTCAAATCGTCCCATCCCCGAATTTCATGTACAGATTCATATTGAATCAACTTTTCCAAGACAGCAGCCGGCGTTTGCCAATTAATTTGCTCTAGTCGTAAAAACCCTTTGTTAAACCATGATGTAAATAAGTGAGCCAGATCGTGATCGATCGGTTTGAGTTCGGGATATTCGCGGAGTAAGCTCCTGAGTGCTTCTCGCATTGATATCAGTGTTTGCAATCCACTAGGAGCCGCGTTCATGCGACGAAATAGCTCCTGTCGCCTCGCTTCAGCCGCTTGATGTAGTGCCATCGCAGACGATTCATCGGCTGACAGTTGGTAGTCCGCAATCGCTTGATCGAGGCGTTGTTTGTCAGGTCCGAACTCTTCGATTAGAAAACGAAAAAAAGCGAGATGCTCCTGACTGTCGAGTGCATGCCAAGAGGCAACTACCGATCCAGCAAGTGCGAGGCCGGTTGCCTCACCTTTCCGTGAAATGACCGCGTGGCATTGTGCGATCAAATTATCGAATGGAGCCCCGTCAGATCCCAAGTCCAACAATTCAAGGGCTCGGTCAGTGACCTGTTGGATCCATCGCTTTAATCCCGTCGGCATGATGGTCAATTACTCAAACAACGCGCCGTAACCTGGGATACGGCCCTGTAAACCCAGTTCCTGAATCATGCGGTAGCTGGTTGCAATAGAAGCTGACAATGTCGGAATTCCTGTTTTAGCTTGAAGGCCTGCAACCGCACTAAGGGAAGGCATTTGAACACACGCAGAGGCAATGAGCGCATCGACATTAGAAAGTGTCAAGCGGTCAACCAATTCGATTGGCGCCTTTGGATCTTGCCGCGCAACTTCTAAGTTATCGGGTATTTCAAGACTAAGCGCATCGATCACCTCAAAGCCTTCAGATTCCAAGTACTGGCAGACCAGATCGGTGAGTGGTTTGCGATAGGGCGTGATCAAAGCAATCTTTTTTGCGTCTAGCACCGTCAGACCCTCAACGAGAGCCCCGGCAGAACTAACAACCGGACATGGGTGATGGTTTTCAACTGTCACTTTATGGAGTCTCGATTGACTCTCGCGATGATAGCCAAGCCCCATCGACATGATGGCAACCAGACAGGCGTATCCCATGACATCGACCGCAGCGTCGGATAGTTCAAGTGCGCAACGATCGCTATCACGATCCATTGTAACGAGCTCTTCCTTGGTCACCTGCTTCATCCGCATTCGACTTGAATGAAAAGTAAATCGGTCCTCGTAATGTTTTTCCCACGCCCGAAATACAGCGGGGATTTCTGTTTCCATGGTTACATTTGAGCTTGGGACGATCTGCCCAATTCGATAGGTAGTTGTCATAAGACAGCTGTTCCCATCAATACATCAGGTAACCATGTTGCGATTCCCGGGAATAAGCACAGGATGACAATTGCAACCACCATGCACGCAACGTAGGGAAGTGATCCCCTCAATATGGTTTTCAATGGAATTTCAGGCGCGATTCCGTTAATGACATAGAGATTTAAACCAACAGGCGGAGAGATCAAGCCGATCTCCATGTTAATTGTCAAGATAACTGCAAACCAATATGGGTCGAATCCTGCGCCCAAAATGATGGGCATCAATATTGGTGCTGCCATCAAGATCACGGCCACAGGAGGCAGGAAAAATCCTGCAACCAAAAGGAATAGATTCACATAGAGCATTAACACCCATCGATTCACATCAAGTGTCCCGATCCATTCAGCTATCGCTTGGGTAATAAACAAACTCGACAGCATGTAAGAAAACACGCCCGCGGCACCGATGATAAACAAAATCATGACGGACTCTTTAGTCGCGTCACGCAACATCACCCACACAAGGGAGACATCTGTCATCTTGTAAATCACAATTGCAAGACCGAGACACAATAAAGCACCAACCGCAGCAGTCTCTGAGGGCGTAGCGACACCACCATACAGCGCATACAAGACGCCAAGAATAACGAGAAGGAAAGGAACGACTCTTGGTAGAACCTCAAACTTCTGTTTCCACGTGAAGGATCGTCCAGCCAACGCATCAATACCACCCTCACGCCAAGTCGCATAAATTGACCAGGCCATGAAAAGACCGACAAGCAATAATCCCGGTAACACGCCGGCTAGGAACAACCGACCAATCGATGTCTCTGTCGCAATCCCATAGACAATCATCGTAATCGAGGGTGGAATTAATATCCCAAGCGTTCCACCCGCCGCAATCGATCCGGCAGCTACGCCATCGGGGAAATGACGCTTCCGCATTTCTGGGATGCCCATCTTTCCAATCGCGGCGCAGGTCGCAGGTGACGATCCCGACATTGCAGCAAACAAGGCGCATGCACCAAGATTCGAGACAACGAGTCCACCTGGAATTCGAGTCAGCCAACGGTCGAGTGCCTCGTACAAATCGGCACCGGCCCGCGTAGAGGCAATGGCGGCACCCATCAGAATAAACATTGGAATCGAAAGAAGTGCAAAATTATCCAGTTTCCCGAAGAGTACTTCGGGGATCAGTTCGAGCGCACGGAGACCATCAAAAATAATTAAAAATAATGCGGAGACCACCAGTAGCCCGTTAGCAACTGAGATCCCCGAAAACAAAATAAAAATAGTAACCGCACCAACAATGGCTCCCAACAACAATGGATCCATTAGTGGCCACCTCCCTCAACAATAATATCTTCCGCAGGTGTTGAGAGTGTCTCTAATAGATCCGCAAGTAACTGAAGCGCGAATAGGCCAAACCCTAAAGGCATCGATAGATAAGGAATCCAAAGTGGTGGTCCCCAAACGGTCTCAGAAACCCATCCGCGTGAAAATGATAGGTGGACCAACTCAGCACCGTGGTATGTCATGACAGTGAGGATGGCGATGGCTGCCAAGAAGCTCATAACGAGCAATAGTTTACGTGCCACAGGCGTTAACAGCATTGGGACGAGGTCAACATTGACGTGTCCTTTCAACTTTTGCACGTAAGGCAACCCCAACAGCGTCGCGGCGACCATGAGGTAGATGACAGCCTCAGTCTGCCATATCGTTGAACCATTCAAAAAATACCGGATGAAGATCATCTGACACGTAATTGCAACGGCTACGACGATCATGCCGGCCGCTAGGAACCCGACTACTTGCGACGTTGAGTTCACCGCACGGATAAATGCCTGCATTTTTGATTTTCCTAGAAATGCCCGACCTGACGGTCGGGCAAGGGGTAGAGATTAGTTACTCAACAGCAAGAGCAAGATCGAGGAACCGCTGTCCTTCTGGATAATCAGCGACGAACTGCTTGTAAGATGTCGACTTAGCGAGATCCTGCCACGCCTTGAATTCATCTTTGCTCATCTCTTTGATCTGAACACCAGCGTCGCGGAACACTTTAACTGAGTTGGCGTCTTGCGATTTTGCTTCGGTCAAATAATATTCCTCAGCTTTCTTGGCACCCTCACGTAGTGCCTTCTTCTGAGCATCATTTAGACCATCAAACGTTGACTTATTCATGAGAAGAGGTTGGTACATGAACCAAAGTGCTTGATCTCCGGCTGGCGTATAGCACTTCACTTGCTCGTAGATGCGGTACGAAACAAACGAAGATGACGATGTATTTGCTCCATCGAGAACACCAGTCTGCATCGCATTGTAGATTTCTGATGAAGCCATTGATGCAATGGATGCTCCAGCGCCGGCGAGCAGCTGGTTGAACGACTTACCTGCCGCTCGCATTTGCATACCTTTCACATCATCTGGATGTGACACGCACTTCTCCTTGCCAACAAAACCACCAGCGAGGTACCCGTGTACTAGCACCATTACGTCATCTCCGGCCATTTTTTCTTGAACAGCGTCCATAAATGGCGAGTAGTTCAGACGTGCTGCATGGTCGTGGTTCTTAACTAACCCGGGCATGAGTGTGAGGTTATATGACGGCTGCTGACCGCCGGCGTATGACAGTGGCAGTACGGTCATATCCAACTGCCCGCGGGACAATGGCTTGTATTGCTCCTTTGGCTTGAAAAGCGACTTCGATGGAAAAATCTTAATGTCTAGATCGACGTTGGCATCTTTCACATGGTTGGCCACGATTTCTGCCACCTTGTGACGAACATCTTTGGTTGACCACTGATGTGAGAGACGCAGCTCGGTCGCGCTTGCGACGGAACTCACAAAGGCTGCACTAATTGCAGCGGCTACAAGGGCTTTTAATTTCATTTCGGGCTCCTGCCGATTGTTATGCGTTATTACGGCTTGCATATTGTCGTATGCTGCATGGAAAATATCGTATACAAAAATAACATGCAACGAGTTTTCTAGTATGAGTAGTCGAGCCGCGACACGAGTCTTTCAAGGGGTTAAAGAACAAATTGCAACCGGCCAACTGAAAGATGGTGCAAAACTAGACGAAACGTCGTTAGCTGAACGATTTCAGGTGTCAAGGACCCCAGTTCGTGAAGCACTTCTACAATTAGTTGGCTCGGGGCTCGCAACTCAGATCCCGAAACGAGGCTGTTTTGTGAAAGCGCCATCATTCCGTGAAATGATCGAAATGTTTGAAGTCATGAGTGAGCTTGAAGGGATGTGCGCTCGACTGGCTGCGCGCCGTATCAGCGACGAGCAGCTAATCGCATTGGAACAGTTAAACAAAGAATGCGAGAACGCAATCGAGGCCAACGACAGTGATCTTTACTATCGGAAGAATGTGGAGTTTCACGAGTGTATTTACAGTGCGTGTGGCAACGGATTTCTCGCAGAAGAAACCCGCTCACTGCGACGGAGACTACAATCTTTCAGGCGTCTACAATTGCGCGTCAGGGGTCGTATGTCGCAGTCATTGGATGAGCACTCTGAAATTATCGAGGCAATTCGATCGAGTGATGCAGATCAAGCCGATCGAGTATCGAGGCAACACGTCATGATCCAGGGTGAGCGTTTCAACGATCTTCTCGCTCACATAGAACAGGGCCCATGAAACCAAAGGCATTGCTATTTGATGTTTTCGGCACGGTCGTCAACTGGCGACTCGGGATTACTCGGGACTTAACCACCCACTTTCAAAACCATCCGTGTAACCACGCACCTGAAGTAATTGCCGATGCATGGCGTGCACAATATCAGTCATCGATGGAGCCAATCCGAAGTGGTCGCCGAGGTTACGTTGACTTGGATACACTCCACACCGAGAACCTCGAGTCAGTTGCAGAGATGTTTCACTTGGAGCTTGGAACACCCGAAGAAAAAAAGTGGTTGATCAAAGCTTGGCATCGCTTGCCGTGTTGGCCAGATAGCGTTTCTGGCATCCGCGCGCTGCAGCGGCGATTTGTCTGTGCATCGCAGTCGAATGCCCACATTGCTCTGGCAGTCAACCTCGCGAGACATAATCAGTTGACCTGGGATGTGATCTTGGGTTCAGAGGTCGTTCGGACATACAAGCCAGCACCCGAAGCCTATACCAGAGCTAGTGAAGCTCTTGGATTAAGACCTGAAGAATGCATGATGGTTGCGGCCCATAACTACGATCTCAAAGCGGCTCAAGAGGTAGGCTTTCAGACCGCGTTTATAAGGCGGCCGACCGAGCATGGACCGGACCAGAGGATTGATCTTGAGGCCAACGGTTACTGGGACATGTGCGCCGAGTCTCTTACAGACTTTGCTACTCAACTTTCTTGTCACTAGATCGTAATCTGATCCCCAAACGCTTTCATCAGCATCGCCCGGAAGTTTGCCTTTTTCTCTAGGCCGAGGCCGGGCCCGCTCGGTAGGTTCACAAAGCTCTGTTCAACTTCTAATTCATCGGAGAATCCCCCGAACGGCTGGAAGACACCGGGATACGACTCGTTTCCACCCAGTCCTAACCCGGCTGCAATATGCAGAGACATTTGATGCCCGCCGTGCGGAACAACCCGTCTTGGTGACCAGCCATACGCAGCAAGTACATCAAGCGTTCGGTAATACTCAACCAACCCATAGGATAAGGCACAGTCGAATTGCAGATAATCAATGTCTGGACGCATGCCGCCGTAGCGGATCAAGTTGCGCGCATCCTGGTGAGAGAATAAGTTTTCTCCTGTCGCGGTTGGTAAGTCATAGGCTTCACTCAACGCCGCCTGAATTTCGAAATCCAATGGATCACCAGCCTCTTCATACCAAAACAACCGGTATTGCTCCAGTGCTTCTGCATAAGCGAGCGTGGTCTCACGGTCAAACCGACCATTTGCGTCAACGCAAAGATTCTCTTCACCCACAATCTTCAAAGCTGCCTCGATCCGATCACAATCATGGGAAAGGTCAGCCGCGCCGATTTTCATTTTGCAAACCTTATAACCTAGATCGAGATACTGACGGAATTCATTTTGCAGACCAGAAATATCTTTACCGGGGTAGTAATAGCCACCTGCTGCATAAACCCAGACCTCTGAATCAGGTTTCCTACCCGCACGGTCAGCTAGTAATTGATATAGGGGGACTCCCTGCATCTTGGCGCGCGCATCCCAAAGCGCCATATCGAGAACACCAACCGCAACTGACCGCTCGCCATGTCCACCAGGCTTTTCATTTGTCATCATGACATCCCAGGCTCTATGAGGATCCAGATATCCATCTTCACCAACTAGGTGATCTGGGTCGGCCTCAAGCAGGCGAGGGATCAAACGATCTTTCAAAATCCCAGAGGCGTTATATCGTCCGTTTGAGTTAAACCCATATCCAACAATCGCTTCACCATCAATTATTTGATCAGTGACGACCGCAACAACCGAGCATGTCATCTTTGAAAAATTGATGTAGGCGTTCTGGATATCTGAGGCGATTGATTCAACAGAATCATAGATTGCTGTTATGCGCATTTGATCACCGTTTTCGGAAAGTAGGCCGTGCCTGAATTAAAATTTGCAGAAGTGGAAGATGACAGATTGTTAACAACCTGTCATCTGAGTAAGAGTAATGGAAGGTGGAAGTTCTAAATTAAGATTTTTTGACGTCAATGAGTACGTAACCACAGGCCGTTAGGCGGTTAGTATGATCGATTTCACTAGACCCCTCGATTGCCAGGCGCAAGGAATAACAGAACCCTTGGACAAAGCCGAAAGCTAGCGCGATGATAGTTGCGAAAGGGGTTACCGAGGTCACGCGTGCACTAATAGCTGTCAATGTTGACATTAAATAGCCTCCATCAAAAACCTGATAAGTACGATGATTTGAGTATTATGATTAAAAAAAATAATGCGCCGCACGATATAATCAGGCTCGTCCAACTTGATGAAGCCCTACAACTCCTGCAAACGACGCATCGCATCGCATTCGTTGACGTCCGCGATCGTAAATCCTATGTGGACGAACACCCGATATTCGCAGTCAACGCGCCAATTGACTCAATAGAATTGCAAATCGAGCAGCTCTTCGGTGATGAGCCTGGAATTGCCCTGATTATCGGGGACCACCCAACCATGACAGATTGGGCCGCCGCGGTCATCGCTGACGCTACCCGTTTGACGCCCCAAATCATCGATGGAGGATTCGATGCATGGAAAAACCATCACCTCCCGGTCTGGGGCGGCGAATATACGCCATCAAAAGCATTCGGCGAGTGGGTAGAAACGACCGGCAACATTCAAAATATCAAGCCTGAAGATGCGATAAATTCTCCACCCCATTATCAATTTGATGTCAGACCTTTTACAGAGTTCCAGAAGTTCAGCTTACCAAGCTCAATCCATTGCCCGACTGGCCAGCTCGGGGCTCTCAAGATTTGCCACAGCTCAATTTACCTTCATTGCGCGGGCCGGACGCGAGGAATCATCGCGGCACAGACCCTAGCCGACCAAGATTTTGATGCATCGATCTACTGCATTACCGGTGGCACCCAGGGATGGGAGCTCGCCGGAGGAGTCCGCTCGTTCAACAATCATCGATCGGCAGAAGGGTTCTTCTCCGAGGAAACGATGAAGCAGCACGCCAATCACCTCATCAATAAATTTAATTTGCCAATCGCAACGAAAGATAGCGAGAGCAACTGGATACGTTCAGAGACCCAACTACGTATCATAACTGTCAGTGAAGACCAAACGACCGATCAAGCGATCTCTCCAACAACCCTTATCCAAAGCACAGATCAGTATTTGGGTACCCACAACATGCCTCTAATCGTTCAAGGGCCCAATCAACTGGATTGCGCTGTATCCGCGTTGTGGCTCCGACGCCTAGGCTGGAATGCGTGGTTGGCCGAAGAGTTTGTGCGAGAGTCAGGCGCGCCTAGCTGTACACCTATCAAACTCCTGGAATGGACCGATGAGTTGCTACTTACTGATCGTATTATCGACATCCGTTCAAGCGAAGGATTCAAAGCCAGCCGGCTTAGGGGTTCGAAGTGGATACCAAGATCACAATTCAACACATTACGTACATCGGATCGGCATCTGATTGTCTGCGATCACTCCCAAATCACTCACACACAGAAACTTGTCAGCGCGCTCAATCTACCGGAATCAAATTGCATCACTTGGGATGTGATACCCAAAGAATATATCGATTCATGCGCTATCAGATTCGAAGCCCACCCTTCTGATCAAGCGCTATTTTTCCCAGACAGACATCAAGGAAATCTTGAACATGCAAAAGGATACCTCGATTGGGAACACAGCCTCCTTCCTACCCTGAGAGTTTATGGGGGTATTCCGTGGAAACCGATCAACGAACCGCTTGACCATCCAAAGTCACATCTGACTACGTACTATCAAAAGGTCCACCTATGACTAAACAACCAACTGAACATTTGCGATACGGATCTCCTTCAGTAATTCCAGAAGTCGAAAGCCGAGAGACGATTGATACGCTGTTATCACATCAGTCATGCAGAGCATTCTTGGATCAACCAATTAACGAACACGTCAAACAACTATTATTCGCTGCTGCCCAATCTGCACCTAGCAAATCTAACTTGCAACAGTACAGTTTTATCGACGTCAACTGTTCGCCAACAAGGGAACAACTCATTCAAGTGTTTCCATCGATCCGCTGGGCACTAGAGGCTCCGATGCTCATTTTCGTCATCGGAGACACGCATCGAACGCAAGAAATTAACCGCGCTAAAAACCATACTTTTCGCTGGGAGCAAACAGACGCGTTTCTCAATGCAACAGTGGATGCATCGCTCGCACTCGCTTTTATGATTGCCGCCGCCCAAGGCCTTGGTATCGGCACTTGCCCCGTATCAAAAGTTAGAGAATCGAGTCAAGCGATTACAAAGCTTCTAAATTTACCGAGAGGCGCTTTCCCAATCTGTGCATGTGCATTTGGGTATCCGCAAAACGACACTCAATCAATATCACCGCGACTACCGCAATCGGTGGTCGTGCATCGCGACACTTACCACCCGATCGATTTCAATGAAATTGATAGATATGATGAGACGTATAACCGAGTAGCCGGACCACCAAAAGCACGATACCCAGAGAAATTTGGCGAACCAAACCACAGCACATGGTCTGATAATGTCGCGCGACAAACGGCGGTGATTGAACGCCCAGACTTCAGAGATATGTGCGAAAGCCAGGGTTTATTTTGGAAGCAAAGCTAACAGCCGGTCAGCGACTAACTCGTCGGTTTCCCACATTAACCAATGGCCGACATTGGGGATAACTTCGATCTCAACATGTGGAACTGACTTCCTCAAAATGACTTCGCGTTCCGGGCGATATTTACCGACGGATGCATCGAACTCGCCAAACAATACAGAGACAGGATAAGGTGCACCAACCAATACCCGTGCAAGCGTATCTGTCGCAGAGATCGGTCGACTTTTCAGCCGGTGCATACCGGTGTTCGTTTCTTGGATGTAAAGCGCAAGGTCATCGATACAGGAGGCGTCTTTAACCATCAAAATCTCGAGATTTCTACGATGAGCCTCACGGATCTCTTCTCGACTCATTTCCTTTGTACGCCTAATTAAATCGGACATCTCACCGCGCGGTGCACCGGTTCCTCCCGGACCTAGCAAAACCAAATGCTCAATTTGCGATGCCATGGTGGACGCAACGTGCCCTGCAATAGCGCCACCAAAAGAAAATCCAGCCAGTATGATTTTTTGTTGGCCAACCAATTCACTC
>CACAXU010000006.1 GCA_902536515.1 uncultured Litorivicinus sp.
CATAAAACGATCGTCTTTATCACCCATGATTTGGAAGAGGCGCTCCGGATCGGAGATCAGATCGCAATCTTGAGAGACGGTGAGGTGATTCAGCAGGGCACGCCACAGCAAATTGTGCTGAGACCGAAAGATGATTATATTGCCGACTTCACTAGAGATATTAACCGCGGCCGAGTGATTCAATTAAAAACGATAATGAAGGCGCCGAACGATATAACCGGCCCTGAGTTGTCAGGGGAAATGCTTGTCGAAGACGCTGCACAATTAGTGACAGAGTCACCATCATCTCAAGCACGCGTCACAAACGATGTGGGGGATGTAATTGGTGTTGTTGGTATTAATGATTTAATTCGCGCGATGGCCCGTCCCGATATCGAATCTCGACTTGAAGAACTGTAAATGTCCAAAAATACTCGGCTCGTGTATTCAACCGAGTCGGGTCGTATCCGATCCGACTTAAGTTCCGCGTGTGCCAGTAACGCGGATGATTCTGTGTGCCGCGTGCGCAGAGAGACAAAAGGTCGCGGAGGCAGAGAAGCTACTGTCATCTGGGATGTCCCGGGTGGAGATACTGAGTTGAAATCCTTGGGGAAAGCCATCAAACAACGTATTGGGACTGGGGGTTCCGTCAAGGATGGCCAGATTGTGATCCAGGGCGATCACGTTGACACCGTTCTTACTTTTCTCAAACACAAAGGATTTCAGGCCAAAAAGGCAGGTGGATGACAGTTTCTAAAAACCTTTTCAAACAGACTATGGGCTGTTTTCCAACCGGTGTCACAGTCGTCACAGCGTATGCCGCAGACGGTCAGGTGGTTGGTATGACAGCCAGTGCATTCAGCTCGGTATCACTTGATCCGTTGTTGGTGCTCGTGTGTCCCGCCAAAGATGCCGAATGCTATTCTGCGTTAACAGAAGCTGATTATTTCAGCATCCATTTGCTCGCTGGAGAACAAGGCTCACTGGCTCGGCAGTTCGCGAAATCCGATGAGGATAAGACTCAAGGGCTCTCTTTGGAGAAAGGACCAAATGGAAGTCCAAAAATACAGGGATGTCTTGCCCATTTGGAGTGTCACCACCATGCACTGTATGACGGAGGGGATCATGGCATTCTTGTTGGCGAGGTTACGCATATCGAGCTCCCTGATACTGACAGAGAGCCGTTGGTTTACTGCAGGAGTACTTTGGGTTCTCTGCCTCCTATTGACGCTAAATAGCGCTTTCTATCCGACGGACGCCAGAGCCTCAGGTCCCGACTGTGATCGTCTCGCCTCGATCGCAGCTGATCCTGATCACCAAGCCACGCCTGTGACTTATGCTGAGATCGATGGTTCGAGCGTGATTAGCGCATGTCGTCAGGCGCTGTCACAAGATCCGGATAACGGTCGCTACTGGGTGCAACTTGGCCGCGGATATCTGAAACGTGAGCAAGGCGAGGCCATGCTTGATGCCTTTCAGAGAGCTCAATCGTTAGGTTATCCCGTGGCCTGGTTTGCCTTAGCAGTGGTCTATCACACAGGCAATGGAATCGTTGAGGCGGATTTGCACCGAGCGGAACTGCTTTACAAAGAAGCGTTTCGGAAGGGTGTTGGCTATGCAGCCTTCGGTCTTGCACGCTTGTATGATGAACCTGGGTCCCCATTCTTTAATCAAGACAAGTCTGATCTTTGGCAGTCGCGGTTTGATGCGCTGATTAACCGGTTGGGGTGACACCATGCGGAACAAAATGTTGTTTTTAATCGTTTGCCTGAGCTCGTCAAGTGCCGCCTTTGACGGGCAACCGCTTCAATACGAAATCGACTGGGGCCCCGTGACCTTGGCCGATGCGACTGTTCAATTGTTGGATTCTGGAGATATTCGCAGTGTCTCGGCAGATATTTCATCGCGTGGCGTTGGCGCTTGGTTTTCTGACTTTCAATCGACGCTTGAAATCATGCGAACAAGCGACGGAACTCAAATCCTCAATGGCGGTAGTACCTGGGATGATACGCTCAGCAATATCACGGTGATGTGGTTGCCTAATGAATCCAAGCCCAGTGTTGATGTGTACCGATCGAAGCCGCGTGATTACGAATTGACACTAGTCCCTGAGGCGTCCATCGCTGACACGGTCGATCCTTTTACACCTGTGTTTGAGATTGGTCGTCACTTGGATGAAACGCAGCGTTGTGAAGGTTCGTATCGCGTTTTTGATGGTGTTCGTCGTTACGATTTACTGATCCAAGATGGCGGCTTGACCACACTAAGATCAAATGATTCTACGAACTTTAACGGCCCTGCGCGTCGTTGCGATATTACTCTGACCCGCATCGGTGGATTTTCGACCAAGACGGGGCTGTTTAAATTTGGTGAATCAGAAATTACACGAACGCTCTATTTGGGGCAGATTCGAGGACATTGGTTGCCAGTTCGATTTGAGGTGTCAGCACCGATCGGCTCTGCAGTGGCGCGGTTGGCACTGAGTCACTAAGGCTTTTGTGTCAATCGATAGACAATAATTCCGATCCATTCATGTATCAACATCTTGAGTTGGCTGTTGCCCTTTGTAAAGTTTTGGTGAAGGCCGCTGTTTACGTGACGAGAGCGAAAATCGCTCGAATAAAACATCACGTTTATTTGATGGTCAGAAGGTATTTTAAACGCGCGTGGCCTATGACATGCTGAGGTGATCACAAGCCGGGGACCTGTCTCGGCGAACGTTGTCAGCTCTTTGGTGTATCGCGCATTTTTGATGGTGGTTCTTGACCGTTTTCGAGAAGGATGCGCTCAGTCGATCCGATGTTTTTTAAATAATCGTAACGCGACGTCACTTTCCGACAATGTTCCGCGAATCTAGCGGCCGGGAAAGCCTGTAAAAATCACCGGCGTATTCGGACACAACCGCATGAGTCCGAGTGTTGCCGTCATGCGCTCGGCCGCATTGCCCAGAGTGACACCATAGTGTGTTTTGGTTGTGAGTTTGTCATCTCTGCCGATCAGGATGATTCTGGAAATTTAATACGGGCCGACCTTTTCATTTAGATTAAAGATGGAACAGAAGCTGATTACATAGGGAATCACACCGAGAAGGGCTGTCCATAGAATGAGCATTGTATTCGCCAGAGTCCATAATCGATTGAGCCAAGTGAGGTGCGGCAAGAGCAACCGATACCGCAAGGATATGCTAATAATCCGGAAAAAATCCGGCGAGCTTTGATGCAATGACATAAAATCCTCAAATGAGGTTGGCAACCTCGAGATCCATGGATAGCAGAGGATAACGCCTGATATTCAAATAGACCGCCGGTTGTTTTGCAAGAGCCTTGCCTAATCAATTGGTGTGTTGGCTGGTCTGCAGTAAACTAAGGCAAACCGCGAGGAGTTATGATGTTTCAGTTTGGCGGCCCGAATTGCAAAGTCTGTCGACTCATCAGAGTCTACCTCCTAGTCGCCATACCCGTCTTAATGATGATGTGGATTCGTCCCGATTTTCACATTCCAGCAGGCGTGGATGGAAGGGCTGTGGTCGGCTATGTGTTTGGTTTGGGAGCGGTTGGCATGCTGATGTTTAAGTACTACACAGATATTTATAAGAAGAAAAAATGAATGAATCGCCTAATTGTTGGAAATGTCAGTTTTTCAAGATCAGTTGGGATCCCAGATTTCCATACGAATGCCGAGCCATGGATTTTAAAAGTCAGGGATTGCCATGTGCACAAGTGCTCGGCATTGATGGGCGCGAATGTCAGTCGTTTTCCCCAAAAACAGCAAAAAAGTCTCGTCGGCGCGCCTCAGGCACTCATCGATCCGCTGATCGCTGAGGGTGATCAGTCTTTGATAAGCAAAATCGGCAAGTTGATATTTGATGGCTGTCGGCAAAAACTCGAGCCTTGTAGGATATACATTGAGCACGCGAATCGACTGCCGTGCCACGAATCTTCCTGCAACCAATAATTGTTGACTTCCACGTTTGGAAATACATTTGGATTCAGGGCAGGATTATCGCAATTTTCTTCGAGAATACTCTCGAATTCCTTGCGTTTAGGCAGCCGCCATCGTTGACCAGATTTGTCCGAAAATTCCCGGACATAACCATCGGCCTGGGCTCGCGTGACACGGACAGGCTCGCCAATGCATTTTTTACCACGAAATGATTGTCCCGCCGCACATCGGTACCACACAGAGCCAGAGATATGTTGGGCGATCCCTTTCTCTCCATCAACGACAAACTTTCCGTAGTCTTGCGGAGAGGTGACATCACCGCAGTAAGGCTGTCCGATTTCCCGATCGCAGCCAGCCAATACCAGAGCTATTACTAGAAGAAAAAACCTCATTCGAATTGCTCCATACAGATTCATTGTGTGTTTTCAATTTAAGCTATTTAATATATCGGTATAAAGCATAAAACTTTTATTTCGCTTAAAATTTTTGTTGTATTGCCGATATAACGGGATAAGTTCTGGGTTTGGCGTTCTGTCCGGAGGGGATCATTAATGGATATCGCAAGTGTAGTTGGCCTGATCGGTGCTCTAGTCCTCATTGTATTAGCGATGGGTGATCCGGGGCCATTTACCGACACAGCCTCGATTTTGATCGTACTCGGTGGCTCGATTATGGCCACATTATATCGCTCGACACTTCCTGAGTTCCTCGGATTCACGAAAGTGATGGGTAAGGCGTTTGGTGGTTACCCAGACAAGCCTGATGACTTGATTGTGCAATTGGCGGAGCTGGCGACGATCGCTCGAAAGGACGGAATGATTGCGCTCGAAGGTCAGGAAATTAAAAACAAATTTCTCTCTAAAGGGATTGCAATGCTAGTTGATGGAACTGACGGAAAACTGATTCGCACATCTTTAGAGCGCGAGAACGATCAGATGAAAGCGCGTCATAGTGCGGGAGCTGGATTCTTTGAAGCCTGGGCAGAGATCGCCCCGGCAATGGGGATGATTGGAACGCTTGTGGGACTGGTGTTGATGCTTGGAAATATGTCAGATCCAAAAGCGATCGGTCCCGCGATGGCGATTGCCTTGTTGACGACTCTCTACGGGGCGATACTTGCCAACGTCGTTCTCATTCCCTGTGCGATGAAATTGAAGACTAAGTCATCGATGGAGTCGTTGAATAACGAGCTGATTATCGAAGGGGTGATGTTTATCAATGACGGCGGTAATCCACGAATTATGGGCGACATGCTTGGATCGTTCTTGGATTCGAAAGCGCGCGAACGCGCTGTCGCGGCGCTCGGATAGTAAGGCGGCGAAACCATGGCTGAAGATGACGAACTACTCGACGACGAAGCTGGCGAAGCTTCTGAGGGTGGTGGCTCCGAAGCGCCTCTAATCGAGGAAGAGCCGCCCGTTAAATGTGAAGAGTGTGCCCCCTGTAAAGGCGGTGCACCGGCATGGATGGCGACCTTCGCCGATATGGCCACGTTGCTGATGGCTTTTTTCGTACTGATCCTCTCATTTGCTGAGATGAATGTACCAAAATATAAGCAAATTACGGGATCATTGAAGTCTGCCTTCGGTGTTCAGCGATTAATTCCAATTGTTGAGCCTCCCAAGGCCCAGAGTATAATCGCGAGGGAATTTTCTCCCGCCGTGGCGAAGCCAACGCCACAACAGACTGTCAAGCAAGATACGACGGATGCAATGAAGCGTGAGGTCGAGCCACAGACCGAAAATAAGACTGAAGACTTTAAGAACAACGAAGATTTTCAAGCGATCGAAAAAATCCTCGCGCGAGAGATTGCAGAGGGTCAGGTCGAAGTGAAGGTCGAAGACGAGAAGATTGTCGTTGAGCTCGTATCTCCTGCCAGTTCTGGCGCTGAAGGTGAAGTTGACAATGGGTCGAAAGAATCCGGGATTATCGATCAAAAGACGGTTGAGATGTTCGCCAAAGTTGCTGAAGCACAATCACAAATTGAAAGCGAAATCGTGGTGAAAGATACCACTGCTGATCGGGCGAAATCAGGAGAAAGTCAGGGTGACGTCGCAGATTCAGGTTCTGTTGGTGAAGCCACTGGTGGTCCCGGAGAGAAGCAGAACGTTGATGAACAGTTGGCCCGGATCCGCATGGAGCTGTCTGAAGACATTGAGAAGGGGTTGGCGGAAGTCGAACGTGAAGGCGATAAGATTATTGTTCGGCTTGCCGAACAGGGATCATTCCGATCAGGTTTCGCTGACATTCAGCCGGGATTTGAGCCGTTATTGAATCGAGTCGGCGACGCATTGAGTTCGACAGAAGGGCCGGTGACGGTCGAGGGGCACACAGATAATGTACCGATCGCGTTCAGTGACCGCTTCCAATCCAATTGGGATTTATCAGCAGCGCGGTCTGCAGCCGTTGCCGATTACCTGCTTGGAAATACTGAAATTCAGCAGGGTCGATTAACTGTGACCGGGTATGCCGATACCAAACCACTCGAGTCGAACGAAACTGCTACGGGACGCGCGAAGAATCGTCGAATAGAGATTATCGTGAATGGTGGCTAGGGCTTTAATCGGCGTCTTCCTCAGTTTGATCAGCTCATGGTCGTTTGCCGAAGTCGATCGGGGTGTTGATGCCTATGAACAGAATAAGCACTCGGTGGCATTACGTTATTGGATCCCTCTAGCGCGTAATGGAAACGCGCTGGCGCAAAACAATCTTGGCGTTATGTATCAGCGAGGACTTGGTGTCGCACAAAATTTTCAAACAGCACTATCATGGTTTGAAAAGGCTGCCGCACAAAATCTAGCTGAAGCGAATGTGAACCTTGGCTTATTATATTTTGATGGGCTCGGTGTCACGCAGGATCATCAGAAAGCATTCGGCCTGTTTTCGACAGCTGCGCGCGACAAACTTCCCGAGGCTCACCACATGTTGGGCCTTCAGCTCTATGAAGGAATCGGTGTTCCGTCTGACCTTCAGGAAGCACTTCAGCATTTCAAAGACGCTGCGGTGCTCGGATATCCAGAGTCACAGTATATGCTCGCCTTTCTCTATCAATCTGGCGATCTAGGGGAAGTGCGCGCTGATCTGGCGTATGTTTGGTCGAAAATCGCGGGTGATTATTACAATCTCGAAATCGCGCCGGATCTCAATTATCTCACAACACTATTACTTGATGACGATGAGCAGGCAGAGCAAGCGTTAAAAGCCGACGCATGTTATTCCAGTAATTTTGTAGATTGTCCCTTCTAAAACCTAAAGAGTTTCCGAGTTCGCCCGATAATTAATGTATCGCATATGACAATAATCGGGGATGAACTGATGGCATTTCGAAAAAAAGGTTTGGCGAGTTACGGTGAGGTTGAAGTTCAGTCTGGAACGGCTTACGCCGATAGTGTTCAACTGATCCAAATGTTGTTTGATGGATTAATCGATTCCCTGGCAGCAGCCGAAGGTCAAATCGAACGAAATGAAATTCAGGCAAAAGGCGAGTCACTTAGTCGGGCGACACGAATCGTCTTGGGATTACAGGCATCATTGGATATGGAGAAGGGTGGCGAAATCGCTGGAAGTCTCGCTGACCTGTATGACTACTGTATGCGTCGACTGATGCATGCCAATCTGAAAAACGACCTCGAGGCCGTTCGCGAAGTCAAGAAATTGATGGGTGAAATCAGAGATGCCTGGGCTCAAGTACCTGATCTGATAGACGGTCAGCCAGTAGCAAATTTGGGCTGAGAGCGGTTGTGATCGATATGGATACGTCGATGGAGCAAGACGCTGACAATACCGATCAACTATCTGTAGACGCGATCCTTCCATATTCTGTTCCCTCAACTGCAATCGAAAATATCCAGTTGTTTGACATACTGCACCAGCCGCAACGGCGGTTGGTCCAGGGGACCGCTCGGAAATATCACTGGTACTTCCAATCCGTTGCCATCCTTCAGCGCTAGGGCGATCGCAGATCAACCTTGAGCTATTTCCACAGTCTTTTATACTCAATCCTGTTCACCATAGGCGCTTGAGGGAATCATTGGGTACAACATCCGATATCATCATCGGCAGCAGTCGTGTGATCAATGAATTGCGAGCTCTCATCAGTCAAGCGGCCTCAAGCGATGCCAGCGTGCTGATTCTCGGAGAAAGCGGCACTGGCAAAGAGCTTGTCGCGCGCGCCTTGCATACCGAATCTGATCGTGCTGCCTCGAATTTTGTGCCGGTAAATTGTGGTGCGATCCCTCGCGAACTTCTCGAGTCCGAGCTGTTTGGACACAAACGAGGAGCTTTCACGGGTGCCATTGCCGACCGAACAGGCCGATTTCAATTAGCGCACGATGGCACTTTGTTCCTCGATGAAATTGGCGATATGCCCACTGAGATGCAAGTGAAATTGCTCCGAGTTCTGCAGGAGCAGAAAGTTGATCCAGTGGGCTCCACCAAATCCATCGATGTCAATGTCCGAATCATCGCGGCAACACACAGAAATCTGGATTCTTATATCCAAGCAGGCGATTTCCGCGAGGATTTGTATTATCGACTCAACGTGATTCCCGTGATTCTGCCGTCGCTGAGAGAGCGCCAGGAAGATATCCCTGAGTTGATTCAGTTCTATCTGGAAAAACATAGGCAGGACGGTCAGAAATCGAACTTCGATGGCGCACTGATGGACGCTTTGTGCAAGTATCCATGGCCGGGCAATATTCGCGAATTGGTGAACCTGGTCCACCGATTGTGCTGCTTTTTCCCAGGTCAGCCGGTCAGACTTTCACAGATACCCGCGCCCCTGCTTCCACGAGGGATCGCGGAGTTTGGTGCGGGTGGTGCAATCAGCTTTAACCGAAGTTCCCCACAGCAAAGTGAATTGGATTTGACTATCTTTGACGGTGGCGACAATCCCATCGAGGACATTATTCTGCGCGCACAAGGCAATGTACCCGCCTCGAATGCGACTCTGCCGCTTGACGGATTGAATTTAAAAAACCATCTCGCTGAGATTGAGAAGCAATTAATTGTTGACGCACTTTCAAAGTGTGACGGCAATGTTTCGCAGTCTGCGAGACTCCTGAATCTTCAACGGACCACGTTAATCGAAAAAATTAACAAGTACGAAATCCAGTCCTAATCGGCCCTGTCAGATTTTCGGCAGCCGGTGATTGAACTCCAGGTCGGCTTGCTTTTGCCGGCTCTGAAACTCCCATGTGACAAATGGTTGCCACCATTGGCATGATGCTTGCTGGACACGAGCGTATTCCAATGTGAGCAGGTAATTGACAATGACACAAAGCAATACGAATCGTTTATTGGGTATCGCTGATCCGAGTTGGCCCACCACGAGTCTTATTGAGAAACGGGCGATCGAACTCGGCTATGAGGCCGTGGTTACGTCGACTCCTGGCAATCTTGAATCTCAAGCATCTGAATTTGGACTGGTCGTTGTTCATCTGCCTAAGGGTGGGTCGATCCAGTCAATCATTGAGTCGATGAGATTGTTTAATGATGCGGTCCAATTCATTGTCTTAACCGATACAAGTGATCAGCAGTCTGTGAAAACACTTGAACGGATACCTGATGTGTCCGTGTTTTGTGTCTCAACAATCGATGCGATTTCTTGGAATGAATTGTTTGCACAGTACCTTGAGAGATCTTCTGAATCGACAGAAGAGGGACAACCAACGTCGGAAGCACAGTTTGTGTTTGTTGATCCGAAGTCTCAGCATCTGCTGGCCCTTGTCGAGCGACTTGCAACAACAAAAGCTGCTGTGCTCCTTCAAGGCCAGACGGGTACGGGAAAAGAAATCGTTGCGCGAACATTACATGCATTGTCAGACCGTGCCAGCGCGCCGTTTGTCGCGTTGAACTGTGCCGCGATGCCTGAGCATTTGGTCGAGGATATGTTGTTTGGCCATGAAAAAGGAGCGTTCACAGGCGCTACACGTGAGCTCGAGGGTATTTTTGAGCAGGCGAAATTGGGTACTGTGTTTCTCGATGAGATTGGAGAAATGCCAATTCAGCTGCAAGCCAAATTGCTTCGCGTATTGCAAGAGAAAGAAGTGGTCAGGCTTGGTGGGCGCGACACCATTCCATTGGATTTTCGTTTAGTCGCTGCGACCAACAAAGATTTAAAAGAAGGGATTGCTGAGAAGACGTTTCGGGAGGATCTGTATTACCGAATCAGTGCCTTTAAGTTGCAGATTCCAAATCTTGCTGAGCGAAAGGGTGACATCTTACCTCTAGCGAATACACTCGCGGCTCGGCATGGCCTCAATCACCCGGAGTTTTCAGAGTCAGCTCTGCGCGAACTCTATCGATACAGCTGGCCTGGTAACGTTCGTGAGCTTGACAATGTGATTCAGCGCGCTGTGGTTTTCGCTAATTATGAACGGATTGATGTGAAACATCTGTTCTTTGATGAACCTGTTGCGCGTGAAGAGCAAGAATTTGGTCATCACATGCTGGGGCAAGATTATTACTCGGGACATCTAGGTCAACCGCTACCGTCCGCGCCGAAACCGCCGCGTCACCTCGATCTGCAGTCTGCAGTTCGTGAGAGCGAATACGACGTCATCATGGATGCAATCAATTCGACACGCACCCGTGAAGAGGCAGCACGAAAGCTTGGAATCAGTCCGCGCACACTTCGTTACAAAATGGCCAAGCTGCGTGAATCGCGTCTTAGCATGTCGCATTGCGCCTAGGAGATTGATCGATGATTGACCCAACAGGTAGTGGCAGTGCGCAGATGATCATGGATCAGATTAAGGCCTATCAGACGCGTGTTGAACAGACACATCAACCTGAAACTGCAATCCCTCCAACGGAGATCAACAAGCCTAAGTTCAACGAAGCAGTTCGGGCGCTTGTGAATTCAGTCAATGACGCACAAATGGAATCCGCAGAGATGCGCGCCGCTTTTGAACGCGGGGACGATATCCCATTGACTGACGTTGTCTTAAGTATGCAGAAATCCTCATTAGCGTTCGAAGCCACGCTTCAAGTGCGTAATAAGGTCCTGAAAGCATACGAAGACATTATGAATATGCCAGTTTAGATAGGGTAGATTAGAGATATGGCAACATCAACTACAGAGATGCAGGAAATACAGGCAGCTGAACGTAGCGCAGAGACGAGTCTGTCGACCGCAGCGCCGTCAGGACAGACTGGTCCGCTTGGGCTAGCCAAAGGAGCGTCGTTACCCAGTCTGAACGAGATTCTCGCTCAACCTGCAGTAAAAAAGGCAACCCCCGCGATCATGATCGCGGTCCTGTTGGTCTTCCTTGCTGCAACCTATATGGCGATGCAGGATCCTGTCTACCGTCCGATTTTCCCAGGAATGACAGAAGCTGATCGACAGGTGGCGTCGGAAACACTGAAAGAAGAGGGTTTTTCGCCGCGAGTGAACCGATCCACCGGTCAGTTGGAAGTTGACGCAAGCTCTTATCACGAAGCACGGATTTTCCTAGCATCGAAGGGACTACCATCGGAAGGAACGGCCTCGGGGTTTGAAGCCTTATCAAGCTCTGCCTCAATCACTACCTCGCAGTTCATGGAACAAGCCAACTACGCAGCTGCTGTCGAGCAAGAGCTTGCAAAATCCATTATTCGAATTTCAAGCATTAAGCACGCAAGAGTCCACCTGGCGCTACCAAAACAGTCGGTCTTTGTTCGCGACCGGACGCCGCCTAAGGCGTCCGTTGTGGTGACGCGATTCGCAGGTCGTAATATAGATCGAGAGCAGGTAAATGCAATTATTAACTTGGTAGCAGCGGGTATCCCATATTTGAATCCAACGGATGTAGTTGTTGTTGACTCGTTGGGTAACCTGTTAAGTGACGAAACTCGCGAGAGTCCATTGGGCCTGACCAGTGCTCAATTGGCCCATAAGCAACGTTTTGAGACGACCTACCGCAATCGGATTTATGAGTTGTTGGGCCCAATTTATGGCGAAAACAATGTTCGTGCTCAGGTGGATGTTGAATTGGACTTCACCGAAGTAGAAAGTACTTTTGAGACCTATGATCCGAATGAAAAAGGTGAAAGAACCCGGTCAGAAGTCCTTTCGCTGGATCGAACAGCCACCGCAGATGCCGAGGGTGTTCCCGGGGCAACAACCAACCAGCCCCCAGCAGAGTCTGAATTCAATTTGGATGGACGTGCAACGGCAGAAAACTTCTCAAATTTGGGCGAAACAGTCAGTTCTCGAACAACAAGAAATTACGAATTAGATCGCATTGTGCGGACCGTAAAAGACGCAAATGGTCAAGTTCTCAAAGTGTCAGTTGCGGTTGCTGTGAATCGGTTTGCACCTGGAGAATATCCACAACCACCTGAAGGTGTCGCACCTGAGGATTTTGAAGGTCCAGAGTTATCAGAGATCTCAGAGAATGAATTGACACGCGTCAACAATTTAGTGCGTGGCGTCGTGAATTTTGATGCTGAGCGTGGCGATCAGGTAACGGTCGTGGCGACGCCCTTTGATCCACCTGTGGCTTTGGAGGACCTTATGCCTTGGTACGAGAACGTTCTGTTATTAAATATGATTAAAGGTGTTTTCGCGATGACCGTGTTTTTGTTGATTGCGTACATCTTGATTCGTCCTGTCGCTTACAGGTTACTTGGCATTCCGTTACCACATGAGCGCAAAGCTGCCGAAGCAGCGGCAAAAGCGGCCGCAGCCGAGCAGTTGGCGGCACAACCGGTGCTGGGTCCTGATGGAACGCCACTACCAGCCGGCGCAGTCGGTGTTAATGAAAACGGTGAGCCTGTTGACGCGAATGGAGAGGTCGTCGTACCAGAAGAGGAGATTGAGATAGGTGAGGGCGAGAGTCTTGAGGAAATTCGTGCGAAATTGAAGCCGAAGAAATCAGCAATCTCAGTGGATTTACTGGATACTGCAAATACCTATGAGGACAAGGTCGCTTTGATTCGAATGCTCGTGCAGGAAGATTCTGGGCGTGTGGCTAACGTGCTCAAAGGCATGGTGAGGCAACGATAGGAGCTGGAGATGGCTGAGGCACCTGATTTATCAAATCTACCGGAAGTTCTTCGCGAGGAGATCCAAGGCCTTACGCAAGCGGATCGTGCAGCGGTCTTGTTATTGCTCCTCGGAGAGGAAGAGGCCGCAAATATCCTGAAGTATATGAATCCGGCCGAAGTTCAGCGATTGGGAGGTGCCATGGTCGGTGCTGCTGACTTATCGCAAGAGGCAATCAACTATGTTCTTGACGAGTTCGTATCGACCTTAAAAGGACAAAGTAGCTTGGGTCTTGGTGCGACTGACTATGTTGAGTCGGTCCTGAATAAAGCGCTCGGTGAGGATAAAGCGGCTTCAGTTATGGGGCGAATTCTTCCAGGTCAAAGCTCGAAAGGCCTCGAAATTTTGCGTTGGATGGATGCTCGAGCCATTGCTGATATGGTCTCGAATGAGCATCCGCAGGTAATCGCAATCATTTTATCTGTTCTCGAACATGCGGTTGCCGCAGACGTATTGTCTTATCTTCCGTCGGATATACGGCCTGAGATTGTTCAGCGGGTCGGTGCACTGGAAACTGTGCAACCGGCCGCCATGCAAGAACTCGAAGCAATTATGAAGAAACAGTTTAGTAATAATTCCTCGGCGCGTTCTTCAAACGTGGGTGGTGTTCAGGCCGCAGCTAAGATCATGAACTTCGCAAAAGTTGATATGGAAACCCAAGTCATGGCTGGTTTAATGGGCCTCGATGAGGAAATGGCACTGCAAATCCAGGATCAAATGTTTACTTTTGATAACTTGTTGGAGGTCGACAATAAGGCAATTCAGGTAATTATGCGCAATGTCGATCAAGATCTATTGATGACGGCGTTGAAAGGTGCAAGTGATTCGGTGAAGGAGAAGTTTTTCGACAACATGTCTTCGCGTGCACGCGTCATGTTTATTGACGATATGGAGGCTAAGGGCCCGATGCGAATTACCGACGTTGAGGAAGCGCAGAAAACGATCATGCGGACAGCACGAAAGCTATCGGATGCAGGAGAACTAGTACTAGCTGGCGGTGGCGGCGATGGCTTCGTCTAAAGTTGCGTATGTGGCGTTTGGTGAAGATGCCTCAATTGGATTTGCGGGTGATGATGTTTTAAATCGCACAAGTCATCGTTCATTTGAAGATCCGCCATGGAAGGTCATTGATTCAGATATTCACTTTAAGCCGATGTTCGTTGAGGGTTTTGAACCTGTAGATGGGATTGATGGAATATCAGACGATACAGTTGAAGCCGCGAATTTAAGCGATATTGAGGGTGTTTCCAATACCCTAGAGACTAAGGGTGATGCACCAGATGAGTTTATTCAAACAGATGAGGATCCGTCTGAATCGGCAGAAGTCGCTAATGTTGAAAGTTTGGTGACTGGGATTTCAGAGGAGGAGGTCGTCAATCGAGTTGAAGAGGCTGTTGCCAATGTGCGAGCCGAGCTGAGTGATGAATACTCAAAAAAAATCAGTGAGCTAGAAGCAAGTATCACATCGTTAAAGAGCGATCATGAAACGGAATGTCAGCAAATTCGGAAGCAAACGAAAGCTGACGCAGAAGCGAAAGTTGATAAGACAATTCAGCAGTACCGTGAGCTTACAGAGAAAATTCGAATGGCTTCGACACGGATGTCCGAGTTTTTTGAGCCTGTGTCTCGGCTATCAGTGCATATCGCTGAGCAGCTGGTTCGCGGTGAATTGACGGTTGGTCCGGTCGCAATTACCCGCCTCGTGCAAGGATGTCTTGATGCAATCGAAGAGCGAGCATCGAAAAAAGAGCCAATCTTGAAGATGCATCCAGCAGATTTGGAGATGTTCTTAAACGGTTTTGATGTTGAGCCAACGGGCGTCTCTCTTGTGGCGGATGACCGACTAGCGCGAGGCGACGTGTCGCTGCAAATGGATCACTCAGTCATTGATGATTTGCTGTCACACCGATTAGAGGAAATTGCTCAATACGTATTTGGGCGCTCGACGAGTGATGGTGATCTATTACTCGATGAGGAAAACGATTCAATACCTGTGGGTGATCTTGAAGCAGTGTTGACTGACCCGAGCGAGCTTGCCGAAAACCCGAGTCAGGAGGAGCTTGAATCGCCACAGTTTGAGTCACACACGGACGATCCAATGCCCTCTAATGAACTGGAGGATCAGGCGTTGGACGATTCGACTGAGACACAAGAAGATTTCGAGGTGGACGCATTGGCAGACGCCAGCAAAATGGATGTTTCGTTGCCCTCAGATGATCTTGACGAGGGTCAAATCGGTGGAGACGACACTGAAATTGACGATACGGATCAGTCAGAACAATGAATACGTCATTGGACTTTGAATCCTTTGCGAATTCGTTAATGTCGAATCTCAAAATTACACCGCCTCAACGAGTCGGTACGGTTGTCCGTGTGGTTGGTATGACGCTCGAAGCGAGAGGGTTAATCGCTCCTGTGGGTTCGTTGTGCAGTATTGTGAGCAAAGGACACGGTGACTTTCATGCTGAAGTGATCGGGTTTGATAATGAAACGCTCTATTTGATGCCATTTTCCGAGCCGGTTGGTGTTCATCCCGGATCTCACGTGAGGCTCATCAGCACGACCGCAAAAGCAGAGCTCGGGGACGCACAACTGGGGCGCGTCCTTGACGGATTGGGTCGCCCACTTGATGGTAAGCCAATGCCGTTGGCTGATCGCACACTTGGACTCCAAGGTCTGATCATTAATCCGATGGAAAGAGGCGAGATTACCGAAGCGTTAGATGTTGGGATTAAAACGATCAATGGTTTGTTGACACTTGGCCGTGGGCAACGGGTTGGTTTGATGGCGGGATCTGGTGTTGGAAAAAGTGTGCTGTTAGGCATGATGTCAAAATACACCGAAGCTGACGTCGTCGTGATTGGCTTGATCGGCGAACGTGGTCGAGAAGTGAAAGAATTCATCTCCTATAGTTTAGGGCGACAAGGATTGGAAAAGTCGATCGTAATCGCTTCCCCAGCAAATGAGTCTCCGGTTTTGCGATTACGTGCCACCTTGCTGGCGCATCTGGTCGCTGAATACTGGCGGGACCAGGGGAAAAATGTTTTGTTATTAGTCGATTCGATTACACGGGTTGCACATGCACAACGAGAGATTGGTTTAGCTGTGGGTGAGCCGCCAACATCTAAAGGATATCCGCCTTCAGTGTTCGCCATGATTCCACGGCTGATTGAGCGAGCAGGTGTGGGTCGCCACGGTCATGGCTCGATTACAGCAATTTATACGGTACTCGCTGAAGGTGACGACCGTGCTGATCCGATTGTTGATATCGCACGAGCGTCTCTAGACGGCCAAGTTATGCTGTCGCGTCGATTGGCTGATGCAGCGATGTATCCGGCGATTGATCTCGAAGGTTCAGTGAGTCGGGTTGCAGACCAGATTGTCTCGACGGACTGGCTGAAACGGGCGAATCGATTCAGACGCTTGTGGACGCTCTATCAGCAAAATAAGGATCTCATTCAAATTGGTGCTTATGAACAAGGTTCCAATCCAGAAATCGACGAGGCCATTCAAAAACGAGCTTCTCTCGAGGCATTTATGACCCAGGAGTCTACAGAGCGTTTCACCGTCCAGCAAACTGAACAATTGCTGTCGGGGATTGTGTAATGGCGAATTGGAAGGTCATGGTCCAGCGAGAGCAAGCGGCGCGTGATCGTGAAGGTAAAAAGTTAGGTCAATTGCTCAGTCGTCATGATGAATATACTGAACTAAGGTTGAAAACCTGCTCGATATTGACGCAGTACGAAGAACAGCTTACATCGGCACAAGATCATTCACGCTCACTGGCAGACACACAGTTGTATCGGGTTTCGATTGCGCAGATGCGAACTGCTCTTCAGCAAATTGATGGGCAAATCTATCAGCTGGCGATGCAGATTGGTCAAGCTCGGGCAAAATTGAGGCTAATCGAACGAGAGCGTCAGAAGTACCAATTACTTTTCGACCAGCAAGTCGAACAGGCGCGAGCTGAGTTATTGAGGGACGAACGACGCGTGTTAGACGAGTACTCCATCCAACGATTCAATCAGCAAAACTAAAGTTGGCTCAAACTTTGCTGATAATCCTAGTACTTGAGATAGGGTGAGGATCACAGCGCATGCCTGCGGGATTAAATCTTCCAACAAATATCAGTCTGAAAACCGCTTCTGACTCTGGAAGTCCAGAGATGGAGGGGCATTCAGTATCCTCAGGAGTTGCAAAAGATGGTTCTGGATTTGCGAATGTCATGAGCAAATTCTCTTCTGAGACAACCAATATCGGCAAATCATTGCCGGAGGACAGGGTTGTGATGGCCAAAAATCAGCAACTCCAAGATCACAGTGATCTACTTCGAGAAGTCGCAGAGTCAATGACGATGCCAATCACGGGAGAGATTAAGCTGGTTACTGGTAAGACCCAGGTTTCTGAAGAATCTTTGTTGGAATTTATGAATGAGCAGGGATTATCGCGATCAGAAATAGTCGCAGTTTTGTCGAATGCTGAGATCAGTCGAGTCATTGAGCCACAAACGGAAATGGGAATCTTAACTACGGGTGATTGGTTGCAGACAAAAGTAAAGGTGGAAAGTCCCGTCGGTGATAAGGTGATTGAAACTTCAGAAGCGGTACAGGTGAACACATCAGCACTAGTGCTTAAAGAGCTATTAGAGACGCAAATGAAGACGCGGCTGGGTCAGACAAAGCCGTCTCACATTGTAGAGATCATTGCCAGTAAGGCCGCGATTCAGCAACTGATAAATAGTGCGAGCCAACATGAGGCTGTCACAGAGCCAGTCTATGATTTATTCGAATCAATAAGTTTGGGTCGTTCCAGTGGTGATTCCGAGACATCTTCTCAAAATCACCGAGATCCTAGCTCATTATTTGCAACATTCGCCCGCGCGTCCACCGAGACTGCGATGACTCAATCCGAAATGAAGGATTTCCGTTCGTTTCTTGCCGATCATTTACGACGCGCAGAAACCGTTCAGCAATTGACTGATCGGTTGGGAGTCTTTGTCGCGAAGCAAGTGACAGCGCAGATGAGTCAAGGTAGGTGGAGTATTGACTTGACCTTGCATCCAGCTGAGCTTGGCAGTATTAAAGTGGATATGGAAATGACAGAGCGTGGGCTTGAGGCCACGTTCCGAGCCAGCCAGGGGGTGACCCGTGACCTATTGATGGAATCCATGCCTCGTTTGAAACAGTGGTTTGAAGAAGGTGGCATCAATGTTGCTTACTCTGGATTATCGCAAGATTCAGGAACGAATCAGTCAACAAGCGACGAGCAGCCCAATAAAACTGCGCAGTCGACAAACGAAATGGCATCGACAGAAGAGTCTGGCGAGCCAGTAGAGACAAATGAAGTGACGGGACTCGATCCCGGACGATTGGACATTCGAGTGTAAAGAGGATTAAAAATGGCAGACGAACAAGTTGATGGTCAGGAAGAAGGTAAGAAAGGTGGTCTGATTAAGATCGTACTTCTTGTCGTTGGTATCGTCTTTGTTGTGATGCTGACGATTGGTCTGACTTTGTACTTCACTGGATTTTTTGATCCTGGGGCTGAAGAGGCTGCTGAACAGCAGATTTCGGCGTTGGAATCAGAAGCAGCACAAGCTGCTGAAGAAGCCGCTCAGCAACCGGCAAAGATTCAATTGGAAGCGCCGGCAGTGGAGAAGTTTGAGACTGTTTACTACGAGCTTGACCGGGAATTTCTTGCAAACGTGTCTGACTCGCGAAAGGTCATGCAAATCAAGCTTGCTATCATGACACACTACGACGAGCAGGTGATAGCCAATATTGAAAAGCATGTTTTCGCAGTGCGCTCTGAAGTGCTTGATATTATGCGGCAGGTGACAGAAAACGATCTAGTTAGTTCAGATTTCCGGATCAACCTAGCCGAAAATATTCGGATCGCGATGAATGCAACCTTGGAAGAAGCTGAAGACTTTGGCGGAATAGAGAAAGTGTATTTCGTCGAATTCATCGTTCAGTAGGAGACGATCCTGTGGCTGATACAACATTGACGTCTGAAGAGCTCGATGCGTTAAATACGGGCGTAAGTTCAGGGGAAATCGAGGTAGATACTGGTCTTAACGTGCATGCGAATGTGGTTAAGCACGATCTCACCGCCGAAGACTCGACACTTGGTATCAATCTCTCGGCCATTGATATGGTCAATGAGCGCTTTGTCCGCATGTTTCGCCTTGGGTTACTTGAGGTGTTACGGACGAGCCCTCGAGTGAATTTGACCAAAGCCAAGATCGTGAAGTTTGGTGAGTATTTGCCGGATTTGAAACCGCCATTATCAGTCACAACGATCCGGGCGAACCCGCTGCGTGGTTCGTCGATGGTCTTGATAGAACCTAATATCATTTTCTCGGCCTTGGATAATTTCTTTGGTGGGTTTGGTCGTGGCATTGGGACTTTACCACCAGGACGATTATTTACCCCAACTGAAAGCCGTATCATAAAGTTGATGCTAGATCAGTTATTTATGTCTCTACAGGAGGCGTGGTCTCCATTGCTGCCGATGGAGATTGAGGCTATCGGGTCAGAAATTAACCCGCAGTTCGCCCAAATTGTTGATGAAAACGAGCTTGTGATATTGACCCGATGCGAAATTGAAATTGGACAAAACGTTAATGGGTTCATCGACATTGTGTATCCATATGCGGCGGTCAAGCCTTATCGAGAGCTGTTGAAGAGCCGGCTTCGTACCGGTGAGGGTGATGATGAGAAAGATCGCACCTGGATTCACAATATGGAACTTGCTGCAGGTGATGCAACATTGGGTGCCAAAGTCGAATTAGCCAAGGTAAAAATTCCAGTGAGCGCATTTGAACAGCTTGAAGAAGGTCAGGTAGTGTTCTTTAAAAAACCTGACTTTGCGCGGCTATTGATTAATGAAATTCCGGTCTATGAGGTCGCTGTGGGCACGCACGGCACCCAAGTCGGTGTGCGGATTGAAAACTCAATCAAACCTGATGATTCAAACGAATAATTAGCTAATGACAGGAGAATGACATTGAGCGAATTTGAAACCGATGAGAACACAGAGGGCACAGTCGAAGCTGAAGCCACTGAGGACAAAAGTCAGGAGGGCTCAGAAGCCAAGCCGTCAATGAATCGCGAGGTGATCCAGAACATTCCGATTACGCTCGCAATCGAGGTTGGCCGAGCATCTCTAAAAATCCGTGATTTGATGCGTCTGACACAAGGCAGTGTCGTTGAATTGGATCGTCTAGCCGGAGAGCCGCTTGACATTGTTGTGAATGATACCGTCGTTGCACAAGGCGAAGTGGTTTTGGTGAATGATCGATACGGCGTCAGGTTGACCAAAGTTGTCTCTGCAGCGGACCGAATCAAAAACTTGTGATGGATAATTAAGTGGAATATGTCGACTGGGCGTCGTTTGCCGCCAGTTTTGGTTTAGTCATCGGATTGATCCTTGTGACTTTGTGGGGTTTCAAGCGTTATGGGCAAATGCAATTTCCGAAAAAGCATGGTGACGCAGCCATTCAAGTTGTTGAGTCTCATGTAATGGGGCCTCGACAGCGCATTGTTCTTATCCACTGTGACAATCAGAGAATACTAGTCGGTTTGTCGCCACAAGGTTTTGCGCATCTCGGGCAATGGACGTCTGATGCAACGCCACCAGACCCCTCGTTTGCGGAAACATTGAAAGCTGTGGATCCGGGTTCGGAATAAAATACCTTTAATTACGCATATCATGACGGCAGGTTCAGTTCTGTCTGGCATTTTATTTGCTACCTCTAGTATCAGTGCTTTGATTCTTAATCAGAATGGATCTAAGTGATTGAAATTAGGGAATTAATTTGATGTCGATTTGTCGTCATAAAAACTGTTTTCGGTGGTTTCGATATCTCCGAGTCATTGGCCAGAGTCTTTGTTTTCTCATGGCTTCCTTAATTTTTTCAAGTTCGGCGATGGCGGAAACTTTGCCGATCATGACAGTCATCGAGCAAGAGGGTGCGACACAATATAGCCTCACACTGCAGCTTCTTGCATTGATGACGCTACTTTCTCTGTTACCTGCGTTACTTCTCGGTATGACATCATTCATCCGAATCATTATCGTTTTGTCCTTGTTGAGACAGGCGCTTGGCACAATGCAGACGCCGCCGAACCGTGTTTTGTTGGGGATCGCTTTATTTCTCACACTCTTCGTGATGGAACCTGTTCTAACCGCGGTATACGACATGGCTATCTTTCCATATTTGAATGAAGAGATATCGATTGAAGCGGCAATTGCAGCGGCAGAGGCTCCAATGCGCGGGTTTATGCTAAATCAAACTCGCGAGGAAGATATTGCAATGTTTACTGAGATTGCCGGTGATGGTCCAATTGCGAGCCCAGAAGAGGTTCCTTTTTCGATACTCGCACCAGCATTCATTACTTCCGAGCTGAAAAGCGCTTTTGTCATTGGTTTTATGATTTATATCCCTTTTGTCATTCTTGATTTGATTGTGGCGAGTGTATTGATGTCGATGGGTATGATGATGTTATCGCCAATGATGATCTCGATGCCATTTAAGTTGATGTTGTTTGTTTTGGTTGATGGCTGGACTCTGATCATGGGGTCTTTGGCATCAAGCTTTGCGATGCCTTAGGAGGTTAATATGGATACAGCGATGGTTGTTGACTTGGGTCGAGAATCTCTATTTGTCGCAGTGATGATTGCTTCGCCGATGCTGGCGATAGCTTTGGCAGTTGGTCTACTTATTGGTATTGTGCAGGCCGCAACATCAATCAATGAAATGACCCTTTCCTTCATCCCGAAACTCGCAGCATTGGTGATCGTCCTAATGATACTGGGGTCATGGCAAATTTCTGTCCTTGTCGATTTCACTCGCCGTCTTTTCGAGCGAATCCCTACATTTTTCATGTAGGAGTCTGATTTGGAGCTTTTTGTCGCTGATTTGATTGAACGGTTCTATACGGCTTTGTGGCCGTTTCTCCGGATCGGCGCAATGTTAGTTGCTGTTCCGATCTTATCGATCGACGCTGTGACTGTCAGGATTCGAGTTTTCCTCACGTTATTGTTGACGATTTTGGTCTATCCCTTGGTGGATTGGCCGGTCATTGATCCTGTTTCGGCCGTGGGACTGAGTGAGATTTTCAATCAAATACTCATCGGTTTAGTAATGGGATTCTTCCTCCAAATTGTAACAGCAGCTGTCGTTCTCGCTGGGCAAGCGATCTCCAACTCAATGGGACTCGCAATGGCGACCATGGTTGATCCGAGCATGGGAAACGTTCCTTTGGTCTCTCAGTTTATGTTGATCTTGGCGACACTGATATTCTTGGGGGTGGGCGGTCATATGCTGCTCATCGGCATCTTACTGCGCAGTTTTGAGACCTATCCCGTAGGTCTGGCATTCATTGGCCAAAGTACATATGGAACACTGATTGAATGGTGCGCAATGATTTTTGTTGGCGGGGTTTTACTCGCCTTGCCAATTATGGTCGCGCTATTACTCGTGAATATTGGAGTTGGCGTGATTGCCCGTGCCGCACCGAGCCTCAACATTTTTGCAATTGGTTTTCCGGTATTTTTTATGACCGGTTATGCTGTTTTGATTTTATCTTTAGCTGGCATTGGCTCTCGAATGCAATGGCTATGGATGGAAGGTGTTGACCAAGTGAAGAACTTTGTCTTGGTACCGGGGGTGCTATAATGGCTGAAGATACTCCAGACGACGATCAGAAGACCGAAGAGCCCACCGCCCGGCGGTTGCAAAAAGCCCGCGAGGACGGGCAGGTTCCGCGATCGCAAGAACTTGGGACTGCGGCCGTTATGATTAGTTCGATGGCTTTTTTGTATTTATCAGGTGGGTGGTTGCTTGGACACCTATCACAGTTGTTCGCGGCGGGTTTTGTTATTGAGCGTCGCGATATTTTCTCTCCTTACGTCGGCCTAATGCATTTTCGGGATATCGGTCGAGATGGTTTTATACTATTTATTCCATTGCTTCTCTTAACTTTTGTGGTCGCTATCCTCTCTTCATCAGCGATGGGTGGTTTGAATTGGTCCTGGAAGGCAACAGCCCCAAAAGCCAGCAAGTTGAATCCGTTGAATGGGTTGAAGCGGATGTTTGGCTTGCGCTCTTTAGTCGAATTGGTCAAATCCATTTTGAAATTTTCGTTCGTGGCAGCCGTACTTACCTATATGGTTTACGACTTTTCTGATGAGTTGATTGTGTTGTCCGCGATGAGTTTTGAGCCGGCAATGGAAGCGGCTGGGCATATAGTGGGACTCACCGCAGTTCTAGTGACCGTTACATTGGTGCTCATTGCAATGATCGATGTACCGTTTCAAAGCTTTGAATTCACCAAACGTATGCGAATGACCAAACAAGAGGTCAAGGACGAGTTCAAAGATGTTGAGGGTCGGCCAGAAGTTAAAGCGCAGATCCGTCGAAAGCAGCGAGAGATGGCTGAATTACGAATGATGGATGCTGTTAAAGAAGCCGATGTTGTGATTACAAACCCAGAACATTTTGCAGTCGCTTTGGTTTATGATCCTGAATCAGATAGTGCTCCCATTGTGGTTGCGAAGGGGCTTGATCATGTTGCGTTGCGAATACGAAATAAAGCGAAAGAGCACGGAGTTGTACAAGTTGAGATTCCACCTCTGGCCCGTGCGCTTTATTTCACCACTGATCTCGATCAAGCAATCCCAGAGGATCTGTATTACGCGGTGGCTCAGGTGATTGCCTATGTCTTCAGTCTCGCCAGTTTGCGTCGTGATGGTCGAACAGGTCAGGTGCCGAATCCGGAGATCCCGGAACAATATCGCTTTGATACCGACGGTAATCTAAGCGACTGAGAGGGAGTGTGATGCAAGAATCGCAAGACATGCCGCCAAATTTATTATTCGGAGAAGCCGGAGAGATTTTCTTTCGAGAAAGTGACAATAGTCGGATGAATCGATTATTTGAGACCGTCGTCAACGATGGCCTTCATCTCCTCATGACGAGTCAACTCAATGGGCCTGTCGATCACTACGGAAAACTTTTCCTGAATCGGTTGAAGATGCGCTCGGGCCTCGCTGTCGAGACGTTCATGCCAGTTAGTACAGACGTCCTGATTGCGCGATTTAACTCGATGCTGGGTGACATCTCCGTCGAGGAAGCTAGAGATGACAAGGCTCCAATGCCAGGTCGTGTCATCGTAGTGAACGATTTACGTGCAATTGATGGGGAAAACCTCTCACTGCTGATGCGTCTCATTTCTGATTTTCCGAGCCTTAATGTGCGGTTGGTGTTTTTGGCGGACCAGATCCCAAAAGATATGGAGCGGATACTCGAGCGTCTTGGCTCCCGATTGGTTCGGTGGGATGTGGTGCCACCATCGCCCGATGAGCAAATGAAGTTACGTAAAGAATCAATGCAAATTGGGCTCGAGTTTCAGGTTGAACGCGTGCTAACCCGGATTAATCAATCAGTGGTAGATCAGCTAGAACCCAGTCTTGATTTTGACGATGGGGAGCCGTCGCTCCAGTTGGACGCTAATCGCGCCCTCGAATCCGGTACTGAGGCGGGAAAGCGCGAAGCTGAAGACTTGAAAGCATTGTTTGAGGAGGACGAGGATCCGCCTCGATCAAAGGGTCGTTTTCGCATCATTCTAATGTTATTGGTGCTGTGCATTGTTGGAGTTGTCGGCGCAGCGACTGTAAATCCAGACATGGGCAGGCAGCTTAACCGTCTGCTTGTGTTGATTGGGGTGGATGAATCATTCTTTGACCACAAAGAAGAGGAACTTAGTGTCGTCGACGCCGCTTATGACACTGACTCTGCCAAAATACCGGTAGAAACAAAGATTCAGCCGTTGCTTGAAGATCCCATTGAGAGCAATCAGCCCACAACGACAGGGCCTGAGATCAATGACAGGCTGAATGTAGCGACAGAAATTGCAACGGCAGCGATAACTTCCGATATGCAGGAAGAAGCACCGGCCAGCCAGCCGACGACCGGCCTCCCAGAAATCCCTCAGAGCACTGATCCTCTGGTAACGAATGAGGAATCCACCCAAGTTGAGAGAACTGTCGAGGACCAGTCGCCCAATTCGGAGGAGCAGGTCGCATTGGCTGACCTAGTTTCTGATCAAGTGACTTCAGATCCTTTGGTTCCGGCTGCCTCGAGTGAAGTTCAAGACTCACCCGAAGCTTCGGGAAATTACGCGAACCAAAACCCTTTGGTCGCGCGCGTCGGCAATGCGAGTCCCAACAGTCAGTTCGTTCAGCATATTGTGCTCGCATCAGCCGCACGTGCTGAAGAATGGCTTAGCACGCAGGACGGGCTGGATCGAGCAATCATAGTCCCTGTTTCGATCAATAATGCTCGGCGATTTGCTGTGGTGAGTGGGCCATTCGAAACGCGTACTGAGGTCCAGGATTATATTCAAGGAATGGACCAAACAGCCGATTACTGGGTCAGAACAGCAAGATCTTTGCAAAGAATTGCGTTAATTGGGGATGAATGATGATTGGTGATGAGTTATTTCGTCAGGACAGCGGTGATCAATCCGAGACCGCAGTCGTTGGCAACGGGCCATCATCAAAGCAGAAATCGTCGCGCACGCGCGGTCCTAGTGTTGGGGTCGATCAATATAACGATCGATTGGTCCGTCTGATGGATGATTCAACACTTGGGACAGCGCATCTCGGTGGTCAGAGACAACGTACGTCGAAAGACTTGAAGGCTGAGCTTCAGGCGGTAGCTGAGTTGACTCCTGTGAGTTGGAGTCTCAAACCCTGGAAGCCAGGGTCGCTGAGTCGCGATCTTCAGATTCGTATTCAAGACGCAGAGTCCGCTGTTGAAAAAATGCAAACAACGATTGACGGTCTATCAGAGCAAGTCGCCGTATTATGCGGCGAAGTTAATTTAGCCGATTCAGATGATGACTCGGAAGAGGATTAGGAGGTAATACAATGAGTGGCGAAGATCCAGAAGACAAAAAGGTTGAGAATCCCGCAGCTGATGATGACTCCATTGACGATGACTCTTTAGATGACGTATTTGAAGTTGATGAGACCTTTAACGTTGACGGTGATTTTGAGGTTGATCCGGAGGCTGCTGAAGCCATCACTGCGATGGCCGAAGCATCAGACGTCTCAGTTGAAGGAACAGCGAGTCAACAGCCAACTCTCGATGCGACACTGTCGGACTCGATACGCTTAGCCGATGAGCTTGTGAAAACACGGATCGAGAAAATTCATGAAGCAGGTGAGAAGTCAGTCTCACAGGCTGTCGAATCGATGGAAACGCTCATCGGTTCAGTATTGGATGCGACTGAGGCGGCAACACGTGCATCGGCAGCAGCGAGTACGTCGACCACTAATCTTGTGAAGTCTGCTGGTCGTTTGACCCAAACAGCTGACCGCAGTTCGCGAATTTCCACAATCGTGCTATCCGTTGGCGGTGCGATGCTATTTATATCTGTTGCGGTGTTCGGGTTTATGGCTGCACAGCTCGCACAGCGAACAAGTGAGCTCGAATCAATGGTGATGGCAGTCGGTAAGCGGGTTGTCGAAATGAATGTGGCGTTCGGGGAGTTCACAGCTGTCACTGACTCGCTCGATCAGCTACGACTGACTCAGGAAACGTTTCGTGACAGCGTATATCAATTGACAGAGCGAGTGAATGGGATGACAGAAACACTCCAAGCTGTCAGAAGTGAAGTTCCTGTGACCACAGCTGAATCCGTTGGACGGCAAAGTGAAGTCTTCACTGCTCGCGTATCAGATGTTGAGGGCCAGATTCAAGCGCAACAGAAAATAACAGGAGACCTTGCAAAATCGATGCAAGGGCTTGCAGGTCAAATGAGCTCTTTACGTAAGCAGATCGCAAGCGTATCTGAACTAAATAAGGATGTTGAGGCATTGGTTACACTGCAACGAGAGCGATATTACGAGTTATTACAGGCTCAAGCCAATGCAACCAAGGCACAAGGCTCTTCGGCTGAGCCCCAAGCTGATCAAGTAATCATCCGGTATCCGAACCCTGATGCTCCATTACCGCTCCCGGAGCAGGTAAATTAAGAGCTAATTTTATCCGCGTTTTCGGGCTCTGTTTCAGAGCTCGGAGATGGTAATTGAAGCGTGTCATCATCGGTCAGCTCATCGTCTAAATCATCATCTATGATCGACTCGTCTTCTGAAATGGAACGGGTCATGGACAGCATTGAATCGATAAGTGTTGTCGGGACATCCATACCGACTTTTGTAAAAATCTCGTCAACGATTTCACTTGTCTCTTTTTTGAGCTTTACACTTTTCTCCGGATTGGATTCTAGTTCTTGACCAATCTCATACAATCGGGAAGCATCGGCGAACGGAATATAGGACTCAACAGAACCTCGCAGCATCTGTATCCGTAAGACGGCTTTTGCATCAGATCGCTCGCCATTTCTCGCGTCGAAACGACCTTCTTCGAGTAACGACTCAAGATGCTTTGATAAAACAAACTCATAACGAGGACGCTTTTTGCCGAGGTCTGCCGGATCGACATTGATATCTGGATTCTCTAGCTCGTCTCCGCACATTGCTTGCCAAAGATCTTTCCCTGAGAGCTCTCCAAACGGATTTGGACCAAAATTGACGTGTTCGGCCAATTTTTCGCCAGTCACCTTCGGATTGATCCCAAGCAATGTCTCGAACACAGTAATGCGCTCGCTCAAATAGATCACAAAGATTGCAACTGCCGCGAGGATGATAATCAGAACGCCTAGTACCCACTCCATATCAGGCTCCCTCGCTAGAGGTTATCGTCACCGTCATCGGCCAATGCGGCGATCTCTCCATCCACATCGACGCCTTCAGCAGTCAATTGCTCCCTCAGAAATTCGAGGGCGATCAGCGGCTTGTCGAGCTTCAGTTCGATGGCGACCGCGTTCGAAACCTTTTGGACGTAATCAATCGCTTTTGGCCCTGTGATTTCGACACTTTGATACTGCATTCCATATTTAAAAACGAGCTGGGCATACTCCTCTGGAAGGTACGACCAGACTTCGCCGCTTGCGGACACCAATTTCATGTACTCATTTGTTGTTGGTACCGCCGGGGCCTTTTTCCCCTGTGAAATATTCAACATCACGGTTTCGTTGTATTTTTCCGCTTTTTTTGCTCCATCAACGAATAGCTTATCGATGTGTGAACGAGCCCGTAATCCGATTCGCATGCGATACGCATGCTCTTTGCGGGTATCTCCTTTCAGCCCAACAGCTTTGTCATATTCCTTACGCGCATCTAGTTTTAAATTTTTATCACTGGGACCAAATAAAGCCATAAGAATATTTTCCTAGTCAGTTGCCAAAGCCATCATTTTACGAAGCTTCAGGACATTCGCCGAGAGTAACTGACTGACACGCGATTCGCTAATATCAAGAACAGCTCCGATCTCTTTGAGATTCATTTCTTCATTGTAATACAGTGCCATGATGATCTGATCACGTTCAGATAATTTTGCGATACTGTCAGTCAGCATCGATATCATCATTGAGTCACTGACTTCTTCCTCAGGCTCGGAACCTTGTTGTGCTGGTGTGTTGAGCATCTCATCTTCAGCCGCTTCAGAATCAACCATCATCATCTGGTGTGCATGTGATCGCTCTTTCTGGTACTCCGATACGTCTTTACCCATGAATTCGGCTAATTCTGCTTGAGTGGGCGTTCGGCCAAGGCTGGTTGCTAATTCTTGAGTTGCCTCGTTTGTATCGCGAATATGGGAGATCGCAGACCTCGGCAATACTGAGATCCGTCGAACTTCATCGAGAATCGCTCCTCGAATTCGTGTTTTAGCGAAAATTTCAAATTCCACACCACGCGATACATCGAAGTTTTGAGAGGCTTCAATTAAGCCGACCATGCCCACTTGTATCAGTTCATCGACATCCATCACCTGGGGAATGCGGGCCTTTAAATGCAGAGCGGTCCGTTTCACTAGGCCAACATGCTTTAAGATGGGATCTTGGCCTTGTTTTTGCACTTGTGTGTAAAGATCAAGATCAGCCATGTCAGACCGCTGCCTTAGTGGATACCAAACGCTCAACAAAAAATTGAAGGCCTCCGTTGATCACATTTATCTCAAGAGATTTGATCTCTTTAGCCAACCGCACAAAGTTTTGAGAGGCTATGGCGCCCGGCGAATGAACAATCACCGGAGCATACTTTTTGGATGCTTCGAAAATGAGATCGTCACTTTGGATGCTATACAAATACTCTGTATGGAGATTCAGAAATTTAACGCATACCGCATTCAGGCGGTGGTATAAAAGCTGGCCTGAGCGTTGATCTGGCACACCATTCGGTATCAGTCCAATGTTGGTATATTTTTGCTCGTTAACCAGAACTTTGATGATCCCGTAGGCATCTGCAATCGAACTCGGCTCGTCACGTACGACCACCAAAGTTTGGTGGCAGGCTTTGAGAAATGACAATACCGTGGGAGAGATGCCAGCCGCTACGTCAACAATCAGGTAATCCAAGGGCGCTTTGAACTCTGAAAAGAGCTGAATGATCCCACGTAATTCAGCCTCCGATAAATCTGCCATTCGCCCGAGGCCGGAGGCACCGGGCACGACATAAATATCAGACGGTCCTCTGACGACGATTTCATTGAATGTCTTTTCGCCCGAAATCACATGCCCAAAGTTGAATTCAGGGCGAATTCCTAAAGCCAGTTGCACGTTTGCAAGGCCAAGATCACCATCGAATAGCATCACGCGATTCCCGGCTTGTGCGAGCGCAACAGCCAAATTAGAGGAGACGGTGGTTTTCCCGACACCCCCTTTGCCGCTTGCAATGCCGATGATCTTTAGTGCACTCATAATGGCTTGATCTGCCTCAGGCTAATTTGTGTTCTGCGCGGACTTGGGACTGCGATCATTGGGATCAGCTCGCAAACCGGCCAAGTAGTCGAGTGTAGTCGTCTCTTCACCTATTTGTCGACCGCTTTCAGGATGTTCGACGGCATCGTTTAGGTCTTGAGAATCCGTCAAATTCAAGTATTGAATTGCGCTCCTGAGAAGCCGACCAGCATCAATCAACTCTACCGGTTGGCTGAAATTTCCATCAGTCGTTTTAACCCAGAGATGCAGTTGAGATTGTTGGGAAAGCGCATCAATTAGTACCCATATGTTGGGTCGAGGCGACATTTCGGCAATGTTTACGCTATCCCAGCCAAGGCTGTGATTCAGTAATTTTTCACAGCTCGAGCGAGAGATTTCGGCATTAACAAGCAGATGCATCAGGGCGTCAGGAACAACAGACTGAATGTCTTGGTAAGTTTGATCGATGTTTACACCGGGGGTATCGATGAGGATGCACTGATCATCCGGCAATTCTCGAACGATCGTTTCAAGCATCTGGCGATCTGCACAGCGAAAACACCTAATTCCAAGGGTAGAGCAGATCAGTTGAATTTGATTCCACGCACCAAGTTTTTGGTCGGCGAAACTAACGATCGTCAATGAGTCTCTCCGTGAGGTCTTAACAAATTGTGTTGCAAGTTTGCCAATCATCGTTGTTTTGCCAGCACCTGTTAGTCCGAAGATTGCATGGACTCCGCTGAGGTTTTCGGGTGTCTGATCGCTAACTAGTAAAGATGATGAGAAGAGATCGTGAATAAGGCTCTCAGCTTCTTTGGGATTGGTTATATTGTTGATTGCGTCGAGAATCAGCAGTTTCGAGGTCGATGGCAGTTCATATTGATTAACCTGAGTCTGAAGACGGTTATCAGTCTCCGTTTTGTGTTGGTGCCATGCTGATGCACTTCTTAATTGTGCGAGTTCCTTTTTCAATAGCCGCATTTCTGCTTTGAATAGATTCACGATTTCTTGTGCGCGATCAGTCGACATAGTCGGCTCTTGCTTTTGTTCACCGTGCAATACCGCTGAAAAGCGTGGTGCCTGTTTCTGTTCACTTTGAACTTCAACTAACAAGTCACCTGTCTGGTCGATCAGGTTTGGATCAGGTGCGATGTCAACCGCGACGATCATTTCAATCTTACGGTTAACTTTTTGGCTAGAAACTACAAGAGCGTCGGGACCAAATTCCTGGCGAACCAGCTCCATCGCGTGTTTGCTGTCTTTACCGATAATGCGTTTCAGTTCCATCACTTAATTCCTTATCTTGATTCTTCGATCTGCGCGTTGATGGTGGCCACCACATTGACAGATTGGTCTTCTGGGATTTCTGTGTAAGACAAAACCGTCAAATCTGGAATCCGTGGTCGCACCAGGTTAGACAACCAAGGACGGATAATCGGTGATACAACTAGAATGGCTGGCTGCCCTTGATCCTCAATTGTTTGGACCTCGGCACGCATGGATTTGAAAAGCGCTTCAGCAAGTTCTGGATCAATTGTCAGGGTCTTACTTTGCTGCGACTGCTGAACGGCATTGTGCAGCATTTGCTCAAGCTGAGGTTCCAGTGTCATGACGGGCATATCATCTGAAATATCCACTAAGCTTTGGACGATCATCCGGCCGAGTTTTGGTCTAATGAGTGCCGTTAGATCGTCGGGATCTTGAGTTTTTCCACCCTCTTCATTCAGAACCTCCAAAATGGTCCGCATGTCACGAATTGGCACGCCATCGCGTAATAGGTTTTGCAGTGTTCGAGTGATCATCGCGAGACTCAGCTTCGCGGGAACAAGATTTTCCACTAGTTTGGGAGATCGCTCGGCTGTTTTATCGAGGATTTGTTGAACTTCATCATGACCGAGCAACTCCGATGCTGTTCCATAAAGAAGACTATTGAGATGCGTAGCGATCGCTGTTGTAGGATCGACTACGGTGTACCCCAGTGTCCGCGCATGATCGCGTTGCGAGGGCTCGATCCAGACCGCATCCAAGCCAAACGCAGGCTCCTTGGTCGCGATACCTTCGATTGGGACCGTAATGTGGCCGGGGTTGATTGCTAATTCTTTTCCACTATAACTCTGGCCTCGACCACGGAGTACGCCATTGATAAGCAGATGGTATGTGTTCGGCTCAAGATCGAGGTTGTCACGAATCCGAACTGGCTGAATTAAAAAGCCAAGTTCTGTTGAGAGTTTTTTGCGTACCCCTTTGACCCGACTGAGCAGTTGACCTCCGGTTTCTGTATTTACCAGTGGAATTAGACCGTACCCGATCTCAAGGGAGATTAAATCGACTTGGCTGACGTCTTCCCACTGCACATCCTGCTCATCGATAGGGCTGGTAGTGCCTGTTGACGCATCGGATGCAGCTTGTTCAGTGTCTTCACCAGCCCTCAATTGATAGACGATTATTCCGATTCCAGCTGAAACAGCGGCAAGTGAGATAAATACGGTTGATGGCATCCCGGGGATAACACCGAGGAGGAGCAAAATCGCTGCTGTCACAAACAATGCAGTCGGATTAGCGAGTTGCGTTGTTGTCTGCTCTGTCATCGACTGATTAGTCGTAACGCGAGTCACAATAATTGCTGTCGCCAATGACAGGATTAAAGAGGGGATCTGTGCAACTAATCCATCACCGATGGTGAGTAGGACATAAATCTCTCCCGCATCTGTAAAGGACATATCGTATTGGGTGATTCCAATTGTTAACCCACCGATGATGTTAATAATCAATATCAGTAGTCCCGCGATCGCGTCACCGCGAACAAATTTGCTGGCACCATCCATCGAACCAAAGAAGTCGGATTCTTGGGCGATTTCAGCGCGTCGTAATTTTGCCTCTTCTTGATCAATCACCCCGCTATTGAGATCTGCATCAATTGCCATTTGCTTACCAGGCATTGCATCAAGCGTAAATCGTGCAATTACTTCAGAGACTCGACCAGCACCCTTCGTCACAACGATAAAATTAATGATCATTAAGATTCCGAAGATGATGAATCCAACCAAATAATTACCGCTGATAACAAACTTACCGAAGGCCTCAATGACCTTGCCTGCCGCATCGGTCCCCTCGTGACCATTCACTAAAACAATCCGCGTCGATGCGACGTTGAGGGATAGACGTAGCATCGTCGCGAAAAGAAGGACAGCTGGGAACGAAGAAAAATCGAGCGGTTTCTCGGTGTGAATACTGATCATAATCACGACCAGTGCAATCATGATGTTTAGGGTGAAAAGAATATCAAGCAGCACCGTCGGTAGCGGCAAGATCAGCATTGCGATAATCAGAAGAACAAGCGCAGGGATTCCCATAGACTTGAAATCCACGTTGGGAATCCGTTGACGAAAATCTGACAGCGCAAGTTGCACGATTTAATTCCTAAAAAACAATGGTTTATGTTGCATCGATTCCAGTGGTCGATCTGTTCTAGTTTTAGTTAGCAAGAGCAGTGCCAATTTTAAATTCCGTGATTCTCCGGATGACTTAAATCCGTCGGTAAATATTTTTTGTTAGCGACCGATACTTAACGCAGAGTCCGAATTTAAGTCTGGCATCAATTCTGCAAGATAATTCGGGTGAGCCAAGATTCGGTCGGAGAACAAACATGCGAGCATCACTAAAATCTCTTGTGATATTTGGAACTACGCTACTGGGTGGATGTAGCATCACGATGACGCCACCGGGGCAAAACCCTGCCGCCCAGACGGCAACCCCTCAGGTTGAGACAGTCGTGGAAAGGAAAGCGATTCCCGTCGTCGAACGTCGGAGTGCGATCCGAGCAACCGGTTACGCCGTAATTAGTGTGCAACCATCAGATGTTGGAGCTCAACAACGATTGCTGGCGATCCGAGCATCTAAACTCGATGCGTATCGGGGGCTCACCGAGCAAGTGTATGGCCAATATCTTGATGCGACTACAACAGTGGCTGATATGGCGGTTCTGAGTGATACCTTCCGAACCCAGGTTGAGGGAGTGATTTATGGAGCCAAGGTTGTGAGTATTGCGCCGGTCGGTGAAGACACCTATGAAACAACTTTATCGCTAGATCAGGATGTCGTTGAAGATCTGAGAGCGCTGTATTTAGCATCAATGGCGAGTCGATCATAGCCATGCGTTTTGTCGCTGGGTTAGTAAGCTATGTTGTGAGTGTCTGCGTCTGGGCCGATGGGCATCTGGGCGCGGATATGAGCGAGCAGGTGCTCAAAGCGATTAAAGAACAATTGGTTGCAGAGGCGCAGATCGCGGAAACTCAGGTTACGAACACGGCCTGGCTCGACAGCGACGGACGACTCCACGAAAGTACCATGATTCGCTCAGATGTGCGGGTCAGAGGTGTTCAGGTACACCGCTACCTCGAGGAAATGCGCCGGCCTGAAGTGGAGATTACCTTGGACGAGAAACCAGGTGCATTGCCCGAGTGTTTCGCTCCTGATGATCACTTAGTCCGCACTGTGAAGGTGCATCCTGCCATGAAGGCTGGGCAGTTAAATGCTAACCACCTGGGGCTTGTTCGTCAGTTGGGAGAGGTCATTAACTCTGAGTTGCAGCAAGGTTTGGAACACAGTCCGTTCTGGCACACGATACAGCAGCAACAGTTGACCAGTGGTTATTTACAGATGGTTTCAGGAGTCGTGCCTGAGGTATCTCGATACGACATGCGAGTGACTATTAGTCAGGGCCAACCTCCACAAGCACATCAGATTGAGAGTATCCCGGGTTCAGATCCCGTCAGTACTTTTTTCAATGGATCGCCCTCTTGGTTTCCAGAATCGTGGGTTCGTGTCCACCTGTCGCTCATTGATTCGGCAGAAGGTGGTCTGGTGTGGCAGGCGCGCACCAACTTGAGAATTCCAGCGAGACCGGTGTCTTACACGGATGAAGTGCTTCCACGATCCTTGAACCAAACGATCAATGAATTGTTGTCAAAATGGATGGTAGATCTCGTTAAATATGCTCGCTGTGAGCCCATTCATTTTGCGTTGATGCAGAAGGCAAATAATCAAATGCAGATTGACGGTGGCACTTCGGCAGGACTCAGCGTTGGTGATCAGTTGTTGATTATTGATCGAGATACGATTCCGCAACGAAGTATGGAGCCGGGTGCATTGGCAGACTTGTCGCTTGTTCAAGTCACTCAAACGTTTGAGAATCATGCGACCATCGAGCTTGTTGCTGGGGCTTCCTTGCAGCAGACTGGTGGTCGAGTGGCATTACCGTTTTAGTAGGGATTGATTATGTTGCGAATCGCAAGTGTTCTTTTGATATGTGTGACATGTTCTGTCAATGCTGCAGACATGTCGGTCGATCAGGCGGTGTCGCGGCTTCTGAAAGATATTCAACAAGAGGTTGAGGTTCTCAAGGTTCCCGTCCCGTCGAAGGATGAAGTCAACCAAGAAGGACAAGCTGGCAAATCTGGCGGGCAGATTGTAACCAATGGTACGCATCGTGTCCGACGCGGTGAAACCCTGGATATGGTGATCCGAAAAGTCGTACCAAATTCGGCAATACAACCACGAATCTTGCGTCAGGCATTTGTACGAGCGAATCCACATGCGTTTCGGCGTGGTAATCCCAACTGGTTATATGCAGGCGCGGTGCTTCACGTTCCGGATATCGAGCATTTGCGTCAGGTTATTTTTAAGAATTCACCCAATCGGCTTAAGAAGAATATTAGTGACGAGAAAGCTGGCTGGGTAAGGTTTCCATAGATGGTATCGCCGATCTCGAATCATCTGAGATCGGAGGTTGGACCCATTAGTCTCGAGCGGGTTCTGCATGCAGGCTATGGGAGCCGATTGGCAATCAGTGGGGATAACGCTCAATATATACTGAGCTATAACACGGCTACAAAATCGTTGGTCCTGACGGTGTCAACGCCGCAAGCAAATCAAGTCATTCCTGTATCAGCATCGCAAGATTTGGTGTCTTTGGTGATCAAATATGGGTCTCTACGACTGGTGACAGCTGAGGCCGATCCAACTAATGGTGTGATTTTTAAGGGTGTGATACCAACGCCTCAGCCGACACAGGTCGTCCTGACTTACCGGGTCGAAATGAGCGACATAAAGGCTCAATCAGCTCATCGAATAAGCCGGGACGTAGTCAAAGAAAGACATCCATTATTCACGGCGATCAGTCGGATCGATGCGCGCCAAGTGAATGGCGCTTTATCCCAGCGACTACAGCCTTTGATGTTCGACCAAACGGTCTTGATTTCGCCTGAGCCCAATCATTTAGAAAACTCCGCTCAACTGGTCCGTTCGGTGGTAGCATCGTTGCCAACGATCGAAGGGAATAAAAGCATGCTAATCCCAGATATCAATCCGGCAGTGCCGCGACCTATTGGTCCAGATGCGTTACCAAATAACGTACCGATTTCTCAGCCAATCGCTGCCGAGCTTGGGCTGAAACCTGGGCAGGTCGTTCAAGCCTTGGTCGCAAACACTGGGGATAAAATGGCCTTGCAATTAAAAAATGGTGAAATTCCATTGCCCTCGAACCTTCGACTTCCAGAGGGACAGGTTCAATTGCGAGTGATGCAGGGTCCCCAGGGTCTTCTATTGAGTTTTTCTGGAGCACAGACAGTGCCTGCTAGCCAAGCTGCAGCAGTTGGCGGCGTTTCTGCTGCTCTCGCCAATATTTTGGCGAGACCTGCTGGGAAGTCGCAGATCCAAAGTTTGTTTTCGCCACGAGCCATGGAGTCTCTTCTTTCCGGTCAAGGGCTTGATCGCGAGGCTCGGGTGCTACAGAACAACCGTCTTGACTCAAATACGCTGAACGCTCAAGCGATTGCTCGGGCTGTGCAATTTGGTGGATTGAACACTGAAAGAGCCGTGCTCGATGGAGTTTCTTTGTCAGCTCAGATGTTGAAACCTTGGTTACGGCAGATTTTGCGGCTCTTGCCTGCGCAGTCAGAAATCTCATCGAGGTTCTCTGATCTGGTTGGGGACGTTGAGCGTTTCCAACTCGATGCGATGCCAAATACTGGTAATCGAGATCACATCGGGATGTCGGCGCTTTTGTTATTCAGGGATCAACTACCCGTGGAACTTATTTTTGAGCGTTTTCCCTCGGCGGACGATGATGGCGCTACGATATGGGTGATTAATTTGCATACGTCGCTCGAGCTTTTGGGTGAAATTTGGATGAAGTCGACTTTTTCAAGAAAAGATGTCGATTTTGTCATGTGGGCCGTTGAGCCGAAAACAGCAAATCTTGCAAAGGAAGCGTCGATCGATTTGAAAGAAGCGTTTTCTGAGATTGATCTTACTGTCCGGACCATTCAGATATTGAATTCTGAGCGAACGAACTTCCCTGAACGCGGTAAGCCAATGCATTCGAATTTGGATTTGCAGGCATGAAGTTGCAAAAGAAAAAAGCCGTTGCGCTTGAATATGGTGCGCAAGAATCGCCTACTTTGATTGCTAAAGGGCAGGATGATCTGGCTTTAGAGATTATCGAAGAGGCGAAAAAACATGGGATTTTTATCGCTGAGGATCCGCAACTCGTCGCTGCGTTGTCGCAGGTTGGTTTATCCGAGGAAATTCCAGAAGAGTTGTATCATGCGGTTGCTGTGATGCTTGCCTGGGCCTACTGGCTCAAGGGTCTCTCGCCAACAGAACAATGAGGATATCGATCTATTTTTGGTCTCTTGCTGGATGGTATTGCGGCTTTACCGCAATCAAGGGTCGCGCATGTGGTGGGAGCTCTTGTGTTTGCAACAGTAAGTTAACAAATCGCTCCATAGCCTTTGGACACCAGTGACAGATGGCAAGACCGGTGAGCCCGAATGATAGAAGAATTAATAACGTCGCTTTCAATCGAACTGACACTGGCTGGTTTTGATCGAGTGTGATGAGCCCAGACGAAATCCAAGTTTCAGGACCAATAGCCTCTGCACTAATCCGTGACCAAACCCCAAATTCACAGATGACTGTAATTGGATCGTTTTTATTTTTTTGATTTAAGACATTTGAAAAAACTGTCGGTAAGTCCCTAACATTGACTCGATTCGCGTTGACGAAGGCAAAACGATAAACGGGCTCGCCGTTATCGCAGGAGATATTTGGCCGAGGTTGCCATTGGGTCATCGAAGTCTGACTGATATTGGTGAGAGCAATTAAAATAAACAGGCCAGCGACGATCATGGTGACACGAAGCAATCCAGGGTCTGTCTGTTGAAGAGCGGGTTCGGATTTACGCATCACCAGATAAAATTGAATGTCGGGTCGCCCGTGTCTTACCCAGTTTTGTATAAAGCTCTAAAGTCGCTGATGGGTCTTGATCTTGTAGCGCAGATAGTGCCCCGCGAATGCTGTCCAACTGCTTCGAAATGAGTAGTTCATTACGATGATGCAACCGCTTGCACCTTTCAAGCAAGCTCGTTATTTCGTTCCAGACCGGATTATTCAGCAGTTGCTGTGTTTCAGCCTGATCAAGCTTCTCACCGATGAAATCCAAACCGGCTAAGACTTCTAAAATTTTAAGTTTTTCGGCTTGAAGCGTCTCGAAAAACTCTAAATTCTGATTTTTCAGAGCTTCGAATTCTTCTGTGAGGAGAGAATCTAAGCGTTTCACTGAATTTAAGGTTTCTAATAATTGTGTTGACTGCATTACCAAAGGCTACAGTAACTTCTCGATCTCCGTAAAGCCCTCTGCAATCTTCTTTGGATCCAATGGATAATTCCCATCCGCAAGCGCTTGTTTGATCTGAGCAACCTTAGCTTCGTCAAATCCGGCGCGTCTCAACTCGATGACTGTTTCGTCGCTCAGTTGTACTTCATCTGACGTCTGTCGGGCGACCGGTGCTTTTTGAGATTCTACATCAGCACTTTTTAACTCGTCGTCTTTCTTTTGTTCGGGCTTGATTGCAGACAATGCCTTTGCACTAACGCCTGAAATTGGATCTGTCATTTCCGTCTCCTCACAATCTGGAACGACTCTACAATCGTTGAATCGACAATATTTCTAAAAACTTTAACAATTTTTTGAAAAAAAGTCCCGAGCGGGCGCTAGAGGCCTCGCGCCTCATGTCGACCGATGACAATTCCCCTGATTTGTTTACCGGAATCCGGATTTTTCAGCAGAACTTGCTCGCCAATTTTACCATTTTCCATAGCGATGGTTTCGACAGTAATCTCAAGTGCACCACGCTTGATGACTAAGCGCACAGTCTCGTTTTTTCGAACAAGGTCTGCGGCAACGAAGTCACTCACGTTCAGTCGTTGCCCCGCGCGTATCGTCCGTGTTGCCTCGAGTCCGATGATTTCTTCGACCCTCGTTAGGGCTTGAGGCCCATAGCTCGTGATTGCTTCTAGCTTTGTTTCCACGAGGTTTTCAGTGATGACTTGCCCATTAACGATCATAGTTTTTGCGATCAATATCCGTTCTGCAATTTCGATATCATTTGCCTGGATCGGGTTACCAGGTGTCAGCTGTGTTCTGGCGATAACTGTTTGCTCTGGCCATAGCGTGATGGGTTTACTTGAGGCATCCTGGGTTTGCCTTTCGATGGATAGTTCCTCAAGTCGGATCACCTCACCGGCCTCATAGCGTCGAGTTGGAATGTAGATTGCGATTTCTTCGCCCAAAAGATCAGAAGTAACGACATCACCCACAGATACATTTTCACGGACGACTCGGCCAAGAATCTCTGCCTCGCCGAGGGGCTCTAGCGGACGTACACCGTCTATTGGCTGATATACGATGTGATCTTGATAAACTTGCGTTCCTTGGATCAAATTTTGCGTGAATACCCAAGCAAATTGTTGCCGTTCAATCTTTACCCGTAAATATCTTTTCCAAGATGGATTCTCACAGACGACCTCGACGGTTTTTTGATTATTGATAAACGGGAACCTGATGGCGAGGTTGGATTGACAGTTTGCGATGGGGATCCGTCGATCCGGTGGAGTGACTTCGATTAAATCCCGATGGAGTGACTGATCATTTGCGATCCAATCGGTGGTAACCGCCACAAGTGCCTCGTGGCCGCCCGGAAATTCCCCAGCTTGAACAATGGGGTGTGAAAGAAGTCCGAAGATCAAGAACAGTGCGCGCATAGGTGCAGTATGCGACTCCGGCTAAAGAATGCAAACGATGCCGGCATACATTTGCCGTTTTGCCGTCCAGGCTCCTAACAGGAATCGCGGACAGAGGCGGTCAAGACCCGGAAACTCGGTTTGGCACACCGATTGCTTACTCACAAACTAGAAAACCGTGTTGTAGTAATCGACAGGATTTCAAAGAACTTTAGAGGTCAGATATGAAATTGCTTGAAAACCCATTTGGCATCCATGAGAAAGCGCTGTCTGTCAGAAACAAGCGCATGGAATTAATTTCTGCAAATATCGCGAACGCAGATACTCCACACTTTCGGGCAAAAGATCTTGATTTTAAGAAAGTACTCGCGAATGCGAATCCGAGTCCGATGGCTGCAACGAACGTTCGACACTTTGACACCGGAGAGGTTGAAGATCCCCACGGTATCGTCTTCCGGACTCCTTACAACACCGCGGTCGATGGTAACACTGTCGAAATCAACGTCGAGCAAGGCAAGTATGGTGAGGCAGCAGTACAGTATCAAGCAACACTTCAATTTCTAGAGAATCGAATTTCTGGAATACGTAAATCGTTACGTGGTGAATAAGGGGCCATAACAATGCTGAAAAATATATTTGCGATCGCCGGTACAGCCCTCTCGGCACAGACCATCCGGATGAATACGACAGCATCTAACCTGGCTAACGCTGGATCCGTCTCTCCGACCGAAGCCGAAGCATTTCGAGCTAAGCGTCCAGTTTTTAGGGCCTTGGTCGATCAAGCAGATCTGAACGCTGGATTCAACACGCTGGGGGGCGTCAAAGTTAAGGAGGTTGTGGACAGTACCGAACCGGTTCGTAAGGTCCATGATCCGGGTAACCCCGAGGCAAATGATGAAGGATTTATCTTTTTATCGAATGTGAACGAGGTAACGGAAATGGTCGAAATGGTTGCCGCATCACGCTCATTCCAAAATAACGTCGAAGTGGTGACGACCGCACGTCAATTGATGATGCGAACGCTGGATATTACAAAGGCTTAAATCATGAACACGGAAATTTCACTTGCATCGACAGGGACCTTGACCAAAGCGGAATATGACGAGGCGCAGCTCCTGAAATCGGCGGAAGATGAGCTGGATCGGAGCGCTTTCTTGAAGCTCCTGACCACGCAGTTACAAAATCAAAATCCATTGGATCCGATGAAAAACGAGGCATTTGTGGCTCAATTGGCCCAGTTTTCGCAACTCGAAGGGATCACCAATATGTCCACGTCGCTCACTGACGTGGCGGATGTCATTCGATCCGATCGAATCATGAGCGGTGCTAACTTGGTCGGTAAGTCGGTTTTTGGACAGACTGGACGGATAAGTACTGATGGGGAAACGCCAGAAAAAATTGAAGTTTCATTGCCTTACGGCGCAGAGCAGGTTGATATCGGTATTTACGA
>CACAXU010000007.1 GCA_902536515.1 uncultured Litorivicinus sp.
CAGTAAGGGCCGCACCCAACAGGCCACCGGTACAGCTCTCAGCCACTGAGATCGTTTCATGCGTCTTGGTAAGTCGCTCATGCACGTCATATAAAATTGCTAAAAGTTCTGAATTCATACACCAATCCACCTCTTTTCTTTAGAATGCCACCATGGATCAAAAAGCCCCACCGCTTCAGCATACTCCGATGATGCAGCAATACCTCGCGATTAAGGAACAGCATCCAGCATCGCTGGTATTTTATCGATTGGGCGATTTTTATGAGTTATTCTTCGACGATGCAAAGATAGCGTCGCAAGTACTCGACATTACCCTGACCAGTCGTGGCCAATCGATGGGCGAGCCAGTTCCAATGGCAGGCGTGCCCTATCACGCGGCAGAAAACTATCAAGCTCGTTTGCTCAACGCAGGCTTTGCTGTGGTCGTCTGCGAACAAATAGGTGTTCCTGGCGAGACTAAGGGTCCTGTCGCACGTGAAGTCACGCGCATTCTGACACCTGGCACAGTCACCGATGATGCGTTCATCGACTCTGGCCAGGAACTCTGGGTCGCCTCACTCCATAGTCATGGACTGACCTACTCGGTGGCGTTGGGCTCTGTCTCACGTGGTGAAATTTTGATCTACGACCAGCTCGGTCGCCAAGCCGTCGACAGTTTGTTTACGCGAATTGAACCTAAAGAGTGTCTCACACAGGATGCAGATCTGTTTCCATCTGAGATTCTTCAAGTTGAGGTAGCCCCATGGCACTACACGCTTCAGCAGTTGTCCAGAGAGGTCGAGCGGACGTATCAAGTCACTGATGCCAGAGGTTTAGGTTTGAGTGACGTGAGCGCCCAAGGTCTCGAGGCGACAGCTGCTCTGCTTACCTATCTCCATGATACCCAACGGACCGAGCTCACTCACTTCTCAAGGCCTAAGCTCATCCGAGATGATAACCGAATCGTCCTCGATCAAACGACACAGAAAAATTTAGAACTGATCCGGACATTACAAGGTGAACGGAAACATACTCTCTTGTGGGTTCTTGATCGAACCTCGACTGCCATAGGGAGTCGCGAGCTCACTCGCTGGATTACCTCACCGTATCGCGACACAGCCATTCCAAAAAAACGGCTAACTCATATTCGAGAGCTGATTGATTCGGGACTCATTACTTCAATAACCGACCACCTCAAACGGATTGGTGACCTTGAACGCATTGTGGCCCGAATCGGTCTCAGATCTGCTCGGCCTCGTGATCTGACGCGACTACGTGACAGCCTCAAAGAGCTCCCAGAACTGAAAGCGCGACTCAGTCAATCAACCTATTCATCGGTGAGTCAGCTTGGTGACTCGTTATTACTGCTCGACACGATTCACCAACAGCTCGATCGTGCACTTGAATTGGAGCCATCAGTGGTCATCAGCGCAGGTGGCGTCATTAAAGAGGGTTTCGATGATGAGCTCGACCAACTCCGCAGATTCTCTCGAGATGCATCGAGTCTTCTGACCGAAATGGAAGAAACCGAGCGAGTGAACTCGGGGATCACTGGTCTCAAGCTCGGCTACAACCGAGTGCATGGCTACTATTTCGAAATTTCTAAAGCGACACTCGCAACCCAAGAAGCACCAATACATTTTCAAAGGCGCCAAACGCTCAAAAACGCTGAACGCTTCACAACACCTGAACTCAAAACCTTTGAAGAAAAAGCATTGTCAGCAGAAAGCCAGGCCTTAAGTCGCGAACGGCATCTCTTTGATGAGCTATTGAATCCGCTGACTGATGCGATTAATGATCTCAAGACACTCACTCAGCTGTTGGCCGAACTCGATGTCCTCACCAGTCTCGCATTGGTCGCAAGTCATGAGCGTTGGATCGAACCTGCGTTGTCAGAGACAGTCGAAATACAGATCAATAATGGCCGTCACCCAGTCATCGAGAAGGCAAGCGCTCAACCTTTCGTACCAAATAACACGCAGCTCATAACGGAGCAGTCACTTGCGTTAATCACCGGTCCTAACATGGGTGGTAAATCGACCTACATGCGACAAACAGCACTCATCACACTGCTTGCACGCATTGGAAGTTTCGTCCCAGCAGACAGTGCCTCCATTGGTCCTGTTGACCGAATTTTTACTCGTATTGGAGCCTCTGATGATCTCGCGGGTGGTCGCTCTACCTTCATGGTCGAGATGATAGAAACCGCCACTATTTTGGCTGAAGCAACGCACCAATCACTCGTTTTGATGGACGAAGTGGGACGTGGCACCAGCACCTTTGATGGGCTTGCACTGGCGTGGGCATCAGCTGAGGCGCTCGCGAGGCGGCGTACACTCACACTCTTTGCAACCCATTACTTCGAACTCACGCACTTGCCTGACACTGAGTCATCAGCCTTTAACGTGCACCTCACAGCAAAAGTGACTGGTGATCAAATTATTTTTTTACATCGTGTTATGGAGGGCCCCACGTCCCGAAGTTATGGGCTCCATGTCGCACGCCGTGCCGGAGTACCGGATGAAATCATTGGTCGAGCTGCCTCATATCTTGCCGAACTCGAATCTCAGCAAGTTATTCTTAATCAACAGCCAACACCACAATCAGATTTATTTGATCAGCCACCTGACCCACTTGTAAGCCACTTGGCCTATCTCGATCCAGATGACTTATCACCGCGAGAAGCTTGGGCCACACTCGAGACACTGGTACTAAAATCAAGAGAAGCACTTGGCGATTTAGATGCAAACACATAGAATCACGGCCGCACAAAGGAGAGATCTATGACTTTTGTTGTTGTTGATAACTGTATACGCTGTAAATACACAGACTGTGTGGAAGTCTGTCCAGTAGATTGTTTCTATGAAGGCCCGAATTTCTTAGTCATCAACCCCGATGAATGCATTGATTGCGCACTCTGTGAACCAGAGTGTCCAGCGGGGGCAATTCTGTCAGAAGATGAACTGGCAAAGGATCAAAAAGTTTTTATCGAAATCAACGATGAGCTCTCTCGTGTTTGGCCAAACATCACAGAAAAGGCTGATCCACTTCCCGATGCTGAAGAATGGGACGGGGTACCAAATAAAATCGATCAATTAGATCGTGGCTGATTAATCGAAAATTGTTGCATCCGCCGGTATCCGTCCTGCCTCGACCCTGCGGTGGAACAACCGAAGCGGTTCGACCTGAATCTGCCTAACCTACTCCCGTGTGGTACCTAATCGCTCACTAATTGCCGATAATGTTTCATTGTCACGACCATCCAAACCATATCGCCGTATCACAACCATCCGCAGAAGATCGGGGAGCAGGTTAAGCGAGGTAGGCACATTCGCGCGATCTTCCTGACTCATGCCAGCTCCTGAGGGCTCGATGCATCTGACTTCAGTAGATCAACAACACCAATCGATCCATCCGAACGATCGACGACCTGATCGAGTGAGACAACTTGCTCACTTGGGGTTAAACCAGTGGTCTATGTTTCGCTTTGCATATCCTAGAAACCTCGCATTTTCTGCTTCAATCGCTCCCGCTCCCAACGAAATTCACGCTGTTTATGGATCGGGATTCGGACAATTTTCACTTGATTAATGAGTGCTTGCTCGACCGCTTGCCGAATCCAGGAGGCTACATAGGTAAAAAAACGACTACCCATTTCAGGATCATATTTATCTACTGCGCGCATCGACCCAAGATTCCCTGCTTCCGCTAAATCAGTGACAACCAATCCGCGGCCGCGTTAGCGGCCAGCCTAACTGATCGTTAATTTCAGGTTTCTCTGCATTAATCCCGTGTAGGTCTTCCGACAACACTTGTGTACAAGACGGCGCAGCTAAAGTTCTTCCTTCACGGTCACCAGTTCATGCTTATTGAGATGGTTCAAGTGGGTTGCATTAGATCGTGAATCAATAATAACGATCTCCTTATTTCGGAGAGACACTTATATTCATTCTCGATTGGACAGCGTCATGGACTGAAGGACTAGGACCTGCGCTTTGGTAGCAATAAAACCGGATTGACTGGCTTACCCTGTTTTCTGATCTCAAAATGCAGCTTCACTCGATCAGTTCCGGTGGATCCCATCTTTGCGATCACTTGGCCTGCTTGCACCACATCACCGACCTTCACAGCCAAACTCTGATTGTGACCATATGCACTCAGCAGCTTCCCTTGATGACTAATGATTACGAGATTACCGAAACCAACCAACCCGTCACCGGCATAAACCACACGGCCTCTGGCAGCAGCTTTCACTGGAGAGCCCACTTGACCACCAATCTGAATCGACCGACTGAACCGCGTCTTTTCGGAATACGCTTCAAGAATCGGACCGTTCACAGGCCATTGCCAGCCTGTAAACTTAGGCACCGGAGTCACTTTAGGTTTAGGTTTAGGTTTAGGTTTGGGCTTTGCTTTAGGGGCAACTTTCGGCTTTTGCACCGCTGCTGGCTTCTCTGTTGGCTCGGGCTCAGCTCTGATCGACGGTGGGATCACGGATTTCGGCTGAGGTTTCGGTTTTAGCTCAGATTCGGGTGGCACCTCGCCCTTTAGTAGTAGTGACTGCCCAGGGATGATCACGTCAGAATTTAGTTGGTTTCGACGACGCAAGATGTCCGGATCTTGATCGAAACGCCATGCAATCGAAAATAGTGTATCGCCGCGTCTCACTACGTAGCGCAATCCGGGTTCTTCTGCATCGAGATTCCCGGTATCAATCATTGTGACCTCTGGCTGCACACGCTCAAGTGGGCGCGCTAAATTATCGGTTGGCACTTCATAAGGTGCCGAACAGCCAACCAGTAAACCGATCATGATCCACAAACGTCTCATCGAATCGTGGTCCCGTTGTCTGTCGAGAACCTCAAAACCAGTAATGCCAATATGAAACCAGTTAGCCCAAATGCCATTGGAATCCACAGCAGTTCTCGGGTCGGTAACAGTAGGATCAACGAACCGTCGTCTCCCGCACCTTGCCATGGCCACACACGAACCAATGCACCGAAAACCACACCTGTCAGACAACTCAGGACTTCCGTGTGATATCTAACCAATAGCGCTTTGATCAGATGCGCCATGAATAGAATACCGATTGCACCACCGCCGAAGAATAAAAGTAAGACCCTGAGATCGAAGGTGCCGACTGCACCAATCAATGCAGGATATACCCCTGTCAGTAACAGCAAAAAGCTACCTGAAATCCCAGGAAGTAACATCGCGGATAACGCCATAGCCCCTGCGAACGGCCAAACCCATAATGCAGGGTCAGCGGTTTGTGGTGTTTGCAGTCCTAGACTCAATGCGATCAATACACCAGAAGTTAGGAGACCCCAATCTTTTACCCGCATCGCGGATCGTAAGTCTGATAAAAGTGCAATGCCCATCGCAGTTACAAGTCCGAAGAAAAAGCCCCAGACGCGCTCAGGAAATAGATCGAGCCAATCCTTGATCCAATGTGCAAGTGTCACCAACGACATCAGAATCCCAATGAGTAGTGGCAAGACAAAAGCGCCGTCCAACCGAACCCATAGGCCGCGGATACCATCGTTTCGAAACACAGCCCACAACTCAGGCGTGACGGCTGTCAATACTGCCAACCACCGCTCATAAATTCCGGTAAGAAAAGCCACGGTACCGCCGGACACTCCTGGGACTGCGTCGGCAGCACCCATTGCGAGCCCACGGAGCCAGATCGACACCCAACTCATGCAAGACCTGCCAATGCGGGGACAAAAAATGCGTTATCAAGAGGAATCTCGTTGATGGTCTCTCCATCACGGATGTGCAAAATTAACTGCTGTCGCTGATCGAGCCCAACAGGAGCGATCAAACGTCCACCATCAGCCAGTTGCTCAAATAAAGTTTCAGGAACTGATTCAGGGCAAGCAGCCAGAATAATACCGTCGAAAGGCGCGAAGTCAGGCCAACCGAGTAATCCATCACCATGTCGAATCACCACATTCTCTAGCCCAAGCACATCCGTGCGCTTCCTGGCTTCAGTTGCCAAGGGCGCAATGCGCTCAATCGCAAATACTTGATCAGCCAAATGACACAAGAGGCCTGTCTGAAACCCGGAGCCTGCGCCGACTTCCAGCACTCGACCCAAATGACGACCACCGCGCAGTAACTCCAACATGCGAGCAACAATAGATGGTTGCGTGAGGGTTTGCTGATAGCCAAGCGGCAATGTCATGTCGGTGTAGGCTGAATCGGCAACTGCAGGATCGACAAATAAGTGCCGTGGTACACGACGAAATGCATCAAGCACAAAAATATCGTTAATACCCAAGTCACCGAGTTTTTCAACAAGACGACTTTGGCCACGCTCATGTAGAAGCTCGTGCATGTGCCTCCTGCAGGTTCCCTAATTCGTTGAATAGTGCTGTCGCAAACGAGCCCTTCGGCAACCAAAACGACAACTCGAGTGTATGCCCTGACACCTCGGCTTCCAATTGCATTGGCAGAAATCGGACAGCGCGTCGCTCCTCATTCCGAAAAACTCCAGTCATCCATGTAAAAAGTTCTGGATCGATCTTCAATATCGAGCTTTCGAACGCCGCCTGTTCGATCGACGTTTTTGTTTTACGTCCAGCCATCGGAGCAGTGGGATTCAAATCACCGGTCACGATCCGCTGCCGAACCGATTCCAACTCGCTGTCTGACACCATAAAATTACTTCCCCGACCCGCCAATGCCACCGCATCACCCATCATAACCTCGAGCCACCGGCTTTGACGCAAACGCGCTGCAACGATCGCATTAAATCCCGCAGAACGTGCCGCAGATGCAGCCATTCCATCCTTTGGATGAAGTCGTTGCCGCCCTGTCGGATCGCGTCGCGCAAGTCGCCGTGCTGTTTCAAGATTTGATCCTGAACGACCGAATCGCTGCAGTCCAAAATAGTTGGGTACACCCTTGGTAGCAATCGATTGAATTCGCTCTTCAAGATCACCAACCACCGAACCACGGAGTCTGATTTCAAACCGATTCCCCGCGAGTTGCCCAATTTTTAACTTGCGTTGATTTCGCGTGAGCCTTAACACCTCAAGCGATTCGTCGATCACACCCTCTTCAATGACTGCTGTTTCCGGGAGACTGATCCATTGGGTCGCTACGGCACGCGTATCTTTTTTACCTGCATAGCCAAGATCCTTGTGCGAAGTCTTTGCTACTTGCGCCAAACGCGACGTTGCTTCCTCTGTCGAGATTCCACGCTTACGAATCAAAACCCAAAGATGCGGCCCAGTACCTGCAGGTTCAAATCCTAGATCTTCGGTGACGACAAAATCAGACACTTCAGTTCGGTAAGCGCCCGCGAAAACCGCCTCACCATGCGCCTTCGGAAGATTTACAAAATCGATGGATTGTGATCCATAAACGAGCGTGCTCAATGGGCGCGCATCAAGACGGCAACCATGACGGCAACACCCTCACCACGACCGACGAACCCAAGTTGTTCGGTTGTTGAGGCTTTTACCGAGACGCGATCCAGAGGCGTCTCGAGCACGTCAGCGATGCACTGGCGCATGGCTTCACGCACTGATCCAATTTTCGGCACTTCACACAAAATCGTGATGTCCAGATTTGAAACGGAATATCCTTTCTGCAAACACAATTGCCGAACTTCGCGGGTCAAGGCAGCAGAATCTGCTCCTTTAAATTGGGAATCGGTGTCAGGAAACAACAGACCAATGTCTCCGAGTGCCAAAGCACCAAGCATCGCATCCATCACAGCATGCAACACGATATCCCCATCACTGTGTGCGATCAGCCTATAATCACAAGGGACCCAGAGACCACCCAAGGTCATTCCATCGCCGGCCTCGACCTCGTGAACGTCGAAACCCTGTCCGATACGAATCATAGCGATGCGTCCTCCTGCGCAGATAAAAGCGCTTCGATTAACTCAAGATCCTCAGGATAGGTCAGTTTGATATTGGAGCTTCGACCGCGAATCAACCACGGCAATCTCCCATTGGCCTCCATCGCCTGAGATTCATCTGTCACCACCAAACCTGACTGCTTTGCGGCCTGAAGCGCATCAGACAGCTCGCCCAACCGAAAGACCTGGGGCGTCATTGCATGCCACAGTCCGGTACGATCAACGGTCTCGGCAATGCAACTATCGGACTCCTCGGGACACGGACTAATCTGATCCACCCGTTTGAGTGTATCGGCTACTGGAACACCCAACACGACGCCCGGACACCTGGATGATTCAATCGCATTAACTAACCCATGCAGCTCATATTGGGTAATTAACGGTCGCGCTCCGTCGTGCACAAAGACCCAATCGTCAGCACCGGCACCCTGTGCCCGTATCCAGTCAATTCCTGCCTGAACACTATCCACTCGCTCTGCACCGCCCTGAATTGGGTATACGCAACCATCACTGGATGTAGCCAATTCGTCAAATCGACGATCATCAGCCGGAACAGGAACGATCACTGCTTTAAATACCTTCAGTTTCAAAAATGCCGCTAATACATGGTCGAGCACAGGGCGACCTGCGACCACTGTGTACTGTTTTGGCTCCTGCGAGCCAAACCGAAGACCCTTACCACCAGCGGGAATTACAGCCCACAAGTCAGTCATTCGAAAGCTTCCCTTTGGGCAGCAATCGAACGAAGGTTTCCCCCTCTTTAACATATCCAAAACGCGATCTGAGAAGCTCCTCAATAGCTTCTGGATCTGTCTTCAATGCATTAATCTCAGAGACCAGCTCGTCATTACGAGATGCCAAACGTTGATTCTCGGATTCCTGTTTCTCGAGCTCGTCTGTCAGTCGTTGCAATTCCGAGATTGAGCCCGTTCCAAACCACAACTGGTACTGAGACAATCCCAATAAAATCAAAAGTCCAACGAGAACCACTCGACCTGTCATGACTGCCCGAAAATGGCTCCGAGGCCGGCATAAGTTGCTTGAGAACCCAACGCCTCCTCGATACGCAGCAACTGGTTGTATTTAGCTACACGGTCTGAACGACAGAGTGATCCAGTTTTGATCTGCCCTGCTGAAGTGCCCACCGCCAAGTCTGCGATGGTTGTATCTTCGGTCTCACCGGAGCGATGAGAAATTACCGCAGTAAATCCTGCGTTTTGCGCCATAGCAATTGCATCAAGCGTCTCTGACAGCGTCCCAATCTGATTGAATTTAATCAAAATACAATTACCCACTGCCTCCTCAATGCCACGGCCTAAAATGTTGGTATTGGTCACAAATAAATCATCACCCACAAGTTGGCAACGCGAACCCAGGGTCTTGGTCAAATAGGCCCAACCATCCCAATCACTTTCATCCATCCCGTCTTCAATCGAAACGATTGGATAGTGATCACACAGACTGCCCAAATAATCTGCAAAACCTTCTGAATCAAAGGCTCGGCCCTCACCAGCAAGATCGTATTGTCCATTTTTGTAGAATTCGCTTGATGCACAATCAAGCGCTAGCGTAATGTCTTCACCCAGAGTGTAGCCTGCGCTTGCAACTGCTTGAGCAATCACTGCAAGTGCGGCTTCATTCGATGGTAAGTTTGGAGCAAAACCGCCTTCATCACCGACTGCAGTGTTCATGCCCTCTGCAACCAACACCTTTTTCAGATGATGGAATACTTCAGCACCCATCCGAAGTGCCTCAGCAAAACTCTTGGCAGATACCGGCTGAACCATGAACTCTTGAATATCCACGTTATTGTCGGCGTGCTTACCACCATTTAGGATATTCATCATCGGAACTGGTAGTGTCAACTTGCCTGAGTTCCCATGAAGATTGGCAATATGTTGATAGAGAGGAATCCTTTGATCCTCGGCATGTGCACGCACTGTCGCTAACGACACCGCAAGCATCGCATTCGCGCCAAGATTCGATTTATTCTCAGTTCCATCAAGATCGATCATTGCATCATCGAGACCACGCTGACCTGATGCGTCACGACCGATCACACACTGAGCAATCGGGCCATTGACGTTCTGAACTGCTTGCAACACGCCCTTACCCAGATAACGGCTTGCATCCTGATCACGCAACTCTAGTGCTTCACGAGAACCAGTCGAGGCACCGGAGGGTGCGCAGGCTCGGCCCATCGCTCCGGATTCAAGGACGACGTCGGCTTCTACTGTTGGATTGCCTCGAGAATCCATAACTTCGCGGCCGATAACTTTGACAATGGCAGTCATTAGTTGTTCGTCTCCAAAATATCAAATGATTTAACAAGGTCATCAATGGCCTTTAACTGGGATAAAAACGGTTCGAGCTTATCAAGCCGCATAGCAGATGGCCCATCACACTTGGCCTTTGATGGATCTGGATGCGATTCCAAAAAGAGTCCGGCGAGGCCCAAAGCGATTCCAGCGCGCGCAAGCTCGGTGACTTGTTCACGGCGACCGTCCGCTGAATCGATACGCCCACCCGGCTTTTGTAGCGCATGAGTGACGTCAAAAATCACAGGAACTTGCATCTGTTTCATCGTACCAAACCCGAGCATATCCACCACCAGATTGTTATAACCAAAGCTTGAGCCGCGTTCGCACAAAATCACTTGCTCATTGCCGGCTTCAGCACACTTACTGATGATGTGTTGCATTTCGTGTGGTGCGAGAAACTGTGCTTTCTTCACATTGATGATCGCACCGGTCTCAGCCATTGCCATAACAAGGTCAGTTTGACGTGACAGGAACGCAGGGAGTTGGATCACATCACAGACTTCGGCCACTGCCTCTGCCTGGTCTGGTTCGTGGACGTCGGTGATCAGAGGGACATTGAAGTGCGACTTAATGTCCGAAAGCCAGGTCAACCCTTGATCAAGCCCCGGACCACGGAAGCTAGTGATACTCGAACGGTTCGCCTTATCAAAGCTCGCTTTGAATACATATGGGATATCCAGTTTACGGCAGACATCAACGTAGACCTCAGCGATCTCAAACGCTAGCTCTTTGGATTCCAACACATTCATACCACCAAAAAGCATCATTGGATGCGTGTTCGAACATGGCATACCACTGATATCAATCACTGATTTCACGAGAACAACGTCTCCTTTTCACCTGTTTTTGAATACCTGATTGCTGCTTCTACGAAGCTTGTAAACAAAGGATGGCCATCGCGCGGTGTCGAGGTGAATTCTGGATGAAACTGACAGCCGACAAACCATGGGTGATCATCAACTTCGACCACTTCCACCAAAGTTCCATCAATTGAGCGACCCGCGATCTTGAGGCCCACATTTGACAGCTGATCTAAGTAATCGTTGTTGAATTCCCAACGATGGCGATGACGTTCACTGACAACATCCGCGTCATAGACCTTGGCGACTTTGGATCCGGGAGTCAAACGACACTCCTCTGCACCCAAGCGCATGGTTCCGCCAAGATCACTGTCTTCAGTCCGAAGCTCGTGAGTTCCATCTGACTTAGTCCATTCTGTGATCAAAGCAATCACTGGGTGCTCTGCTGTAGGTTCAAACTCGCTCGATGTCGCGCCATCAAGACCCGCAACATGACGGGCGAACTCAATGACCGCAGCTTGCATGCCGAGACAGATCCCAAGATAAGGAATCTTATTTTCGCGCGCGTGACAGACCGCAGCGATCTTGCCTTCCATGCCACGCTCACCGAACCCGCCAGGAACCAAAATTGCATCAGCCCCATCCAACAGACTAAGACCGCGCTTTTCAATGTCTTCAGAATCAATGTAGCGCAAATTTACCCGCGTTCGGGTCTGGATCCCGGCGTGAATCATCGCTTCAATGAGCGATTTGTAGGCATCGAGTAAATCCATATATTTTCCAACCATGGCGATTTCCACAGATTTCAGCGGATTTAGGTGTGCATCAGCTACTCGAATCCACTCACTAAGATCAGCCTGTTGGCATTCAAGGCTTAATTTATCCACTACCAGCTGATCGAGACCTTGCTCGTGGAGCATACTTGGGATCCGATAGATCGTGTCTGCATCTTTCAACGGAATCACAGCACGCTCTTCAACGTTCGTGAACAGTGCAATTTTCTTTCGACTCGAAATATCAACTTCGTAATCAGAGCGACAAATCAGAACATCTGGCTGTAGACCAATCGATCGGAGTTCTTTCACCGAATGTTGCGTTGGTTTGGTTTTGGTCTCACCGGCTGTTGCGATATATGGCACCAGCGTAAGATGAATCAAGACGGCACGCGACGAACCAAGCTCCTGACGCAGCTGACGCACCGCTTCCAAAAAAGGAAGTGATTCAATATCACCAACCGTGCCACCAATTTCGACAATTGCAACATCGGCATCCTGAGCGCCAGCAACAATTTTGTGTTTTATTTCGTCTGTGATGTGCGGAATCACCTGAACAGTACCACCCAGGTAATCCCCGCGACGCTCTTTACGCAGAACATCCTCGTAAACCCGACCGGCAGTGAAGTTATTTTTCTGCTTCATCCGAGTGCGGATAAATCGCTCATAGTGGCCAAGATCGAGATCAGTTTCTGCACCATCATCGGTCACAAAGACCTCACCGTGCTGGAATGGGCTCATGGTACCGGGATCAACATTGATGTAAGGATCAAGTTTCAACATGGTGACCTTCAGCCCACGCGCCTCCAGAATGGCTCCAAGTGAGGCTGCTGCTATTCCTTTACCGAGCGAAGACACCACCCCGCCGGTCACGAACACGAATCGATTCATGTTGACCTACAATCCTTTTGGTAAGACCGCCAACGGTATGACGGATACGTCGTCTTGGGATGGGTGATTAGGATACATTGGAATCGGTGGTATTCCTAGGGACAAAGCGCCACTGCCATTGCAAAGAATGCGGAATCAATCCGTCGTCTCTGCAATCAATCGCACCCCAGCCAATGATTTGATCAGAAATCGCGATTAAAGGAGTTCGCTGGCGCAACCATGGAGGAAGACCAAGCGTCTGCGCGAGCTGTTTCAGACTTTGCATTGGACGCTTGCGTCCCAATCGGAAACTCCGTCCTTTGACGCCCCAAAAGACAGCCACATTTTCAGACGCTGCCCCAGTTCTCAGTGACAAAACGCCATTCGGAAAGCGCAACTCGCGCAACTGGTTTGGATCAATCTTTTCCATTCGAGTGATCTCACTCTCGGCCTCCTCACCCAGTATTTTGAAGTCTACCCAGTAGAGGCGATTGGCCCAATTTCGAATAGCCGCATCTTTACAAATCAGCACTTCTGGCAAGCGATCGTTGGCTGCATCAACACACTGCCTAACAAACTCCGAAATCTGCTGCGTCGATGGCGCATATCGGCCGTGTGCCTGGGCAAAAAAACGAACCTGCCAAGCGATTAATGATGGTGTTGACGCAACAACGACAGAATCAATACCAATTACGGGCATGTGCTCACCCAACATCTCACCCGCACGAAATACGCGTTCCATCGCAACTTTCGACAGTTGCAGAAGCTGATCCCGAACTGTGGGAGCAACGCGTGATAGAGCGGGCAAGAACTGAAGCCTAATGTAATTTCGCAAATGCGATGGATCTTGATTCGAGGGATCCACCACGTGTTTGAGATTTCGCGCTAGCAAGACTTGTTTTAACTGTTGTCGCGATAGTAACAACAATGGGCGAATCAAAATACCTAAGCCGAACGGTCGAGTGACGGGAATTCCAGCCAAACCCATGAGCCCAGACCCATGAGATAACCTAATTAACAGAGTTTCAACTTGATCGTCACGGTGATGCGCTGTCATCACAACGTCACCCTGTCCTACCTCGCTCATCACAGCGTCATATCTTGCGCTTCGTGCACGCGCTTCAAATTCAGGACCTGACTCAAGATTCAGATGATGAACTCTAAATACAAAGCCTCTACGCTCTGTTTCGGTTTTGACAAGTTGAAGCCAATCTCCTGCTTCTGCGGCCACACCATGGTCGCAGTGATGAATAATCACTTCACGCCTAACCATCTTTGAGAAATCAGCGACTAACGCTAGCAGAGCCATCGAGTCAGCGCCACCGCTTATCATGAGATGGACGCGATGGTTAGGTCCTGGCCAATGAGGCCGAATTAGTCCCTCAGCTACGACCGACACCGAATTGCATCAATTTCTGATAACGAGCCTCTAACAATCGTTCGTCAGATAAGCCATCCAAAACATCCAATTGCGCTTCAATCGCATCACCTAACGTTACGGCAGCCTGTTCCGGGGCTCGATGCGCGCCACCGAGTGGCTCGCGAACCAACTGATCAACCAACCCGAGCGAAAACAATCGGTCTGCTGTGATCCCCATCGCTTCGGCAGCTTCAGGGGCATGTGCCGCACTCTTCCATAAAATAGAGGCACAGCCTTCAGGCGAGATCACAGAGTAGGTTGAGAATTCGAGCATCAATAGCTTGTCGCACACACCAATCGCGAGCGCGCCGCCAGAACCACCTTCACCAATCACCGAAGTCACAATCGGTGTAGTCAATCGTGCCATGACTGCTAAGCTTTTTGCGATCGCTTCACTCTGGCCGTGTTCCTCGGCATCAATCCCAGGATATGCGCCTGGAGTATCGATAAAGGTCAGTACTGGCATCTTAAAACGTTCGGCCATTTGCATCAGGCGCTGACCCTTACGGTAGCCTTCAGGCCGCGGCATACCAAAATTCCGTGCCACCTTTTCCTTCACGGTCCGGCCTTTTTCATGCCCGACGACCATCACAGGTCGCCCACGGAACTCACCAATACCGCCAATAAGCGCTTGGTCGTCACCAAAAAGCCTATCACCGTGTAATTCGTCAAATCCATCGATCAAGTTATGTACATAATCGAAGGTGTAAGGACGCTTTGGATGTCTCGCAAGTTGTACTTTTTGCCAAATCGAGAGATCAGAAAAAATTTTTTCCGTCAGCGTTTTTGATTTTGCCTGCAGACGTGCAACTTCTTCGGCGATATTGATTCCGGATTCGGTTGACAGATGCCTCAATTCATCAATCTTCGAGTCAAGATCCGCAATAGGCTGTTCAAAATCAAGATAATTTGGATTCATGCGTGCTACGGTGTCCTTGCAGAAAATTCAAGTCTGACCCGGTCCTGCCCGAGTAACGCTTGTAATTCCAATAATAACGAATCTTCTGGGTGTACTTGATAATTTTCACCGAGCACCACTTCCCCTCGAGCCTCATCGCCATTGTACGCGACAACGACCGGACACACACCGCCCAAATGAGGCCGTATTGTAGACAACAATGTTTCCACAAACTCAGGCACCTGAGTTTCCAAATGAATTTTGAGACCAGATGCAGACTGTTTTCGGGCATTCTCGAGCGTGTCGACCCTGTTCGCACGCATTTTCAGTCCATTAGTAAACTCGTCAAAACTGACATCCCCATCGACGACTACGAGAGAATCATCAGCAAGTTTTTCACGACAGTCTGCAAATAAATCGGCGAAAACTGTGACATCCATGCGAGCCGTTCGATCATCCAGCGTCACGATGCCAAAGGTCTCTCCACGCTTATTACGAATCACACGAAGACCCACCACAAGACCTGCGACTCGTACCGACTCTTTGGTTCGTTCCAGATTTTCCAATGCTTGGGCACCAAGTCCATGCAGATCATCGGCGTACCAATCAATTGGGTGTCCTGTCAGATACAGACCCAGCGTTTCTTTCTCGCCACGCAGTACATCACGATCACTCCAACGCGCAGCTGTGCGATACTGCTGATAGGGATCGTTGCCTGATTGCAATTCAGCGCCACCACCTAGTCCGAACATATCCTCCATGCCAACCGATTCGTTGCGCGCCTCCTGATCAGCCTGTCCAACGGCGTCTTCAAGTGATGACATCAAGATCCAACGTTGTTCATTGAGCGAATCAAATGCTCCTGCTCGAATTAAAGCCCCAAGTGCTCGACGGTTAACTTTACCCGTCCCGACACGACGGCAAAAATCAAACAAATCAGTAAATGGCCCATCCGCTTCGCGTGCCTCAACCAGCTGCGCTATCGGCCCCTCACCTAGTCCTTTAATGGCTCCGAGGCCATAAATCACTTCACTGGCTTTGACCGAAAATTTAAATGAACCGGCATTGACATCTGGTGGTCTCACAACAAGACCCATTCGACGACACTCCTCAATGAGTGGAACCACCTTATCAGTGTTATCCATATCAGAAGACAACACAGCTGCCATAAACTCTGCGGGATAGTAGGTTTTCAAAAACGCAGTTTGATACGAAACCAAAGCATAAGCAGCTGAGTGCGACTTGTTGAACCCGTAACCTGCGAACTTTTCCATCAAATCAAATATTGAGTTGGCAAGTTGGCCGTCGATTCCTCGATCACCAGTCCCATTCAAGAAGATCTCGCGCTGCTTTTTCATCTCTTCGGGCTTTTTCTTACCCATTGCTCGACGTAAAAGATCGGCCCCACCCAATGAATAATTGGCCAGCACCTGAGCGATTTGCATCACTTGTTCCTGATACAGGATCACGCCGTATGTATTTTTCAGAATTGGCTCGAGGTCTGGATGTGGATATTCAACCTTGGCACGACCGTGCTTTCGATTAATGAAGTCATCAACCATGCCTGATTGCAGCGGACCCGGCCGAAATAGAGCCACCAAAGCAACAATATCTTCAAAGGAATTTGGCTTTAATCTGCGAATGAGCTCCTTCATACCCCGTGATTCAAGCTGAAATATCGCCGTCGTATCACCTCGACACAATAGCTGAAATACCTTGGCATCATCCATCGGGATCCGCTCAACGATTGGCGCTTCACCTTGTGTACCTCGAACTAATCCAAGCGCCCAGTCAATGATGGTCAAGGTTCGCAGACCGAGGAAGTCAAACTTCACCAGACCAGCTGCTTCGACATCATCTTTATCAAGGTGCGTCACCAAACTCGAGCCATCGTCAGCCGACAATAAGGCAGTGAAATCTGTGAGCTTACCGGGGGCAATCACAACACCACCGGCATGCTTGCCCCGATTCCTCGCGAGCCCCTCGAGCTTGATCGCCATATCCCAGACTTCACGGACTTCATCGTCATGTTCGACAAGTTCCTTTAATTGTGGTTCAGCCTCAAATGCCTTATCCAGAGTCATTCCAACTTCAAATGGAATCAGTTTGGCCAAGCGATCACCGAGACCATAGGGTTTCCCCTGAACACGGGTCACGTCTCGCACTACCGCTTTTGCTGCCATCGAACCAAAAGTGACAATCTGACTGACAGCGTTTCGACCGTAGCGTTCAGCCACATAATCGATCACGCGATCCCGACCATCCACACAAAAATCGACATCAAAATCAGGCATGGATACTCGCTCAGGGTTCAAAAATCGCTCGAACAACAACTCATGTGCAATTGGATCGAGATCTGTGATCTTCAACGCCCAAGCAACAATCGAACCGGCACCTGAGCCCCGCCCCGGACCGACAGGAATGGCGTGGTCTTTGGCCCATTGAATAAAATCAGCGACGATTAAGAAATATCCGGGGAATCCCATTTGTAAAATCACGTCGACTTCAAAATCGAGTCGTTCCCGATAGGCTAATTCATCGAGCGTTTGCCCATGGCTTTCCGCGACTTTTAAACGATCACTTAATCCGTCGTTAGAATACTGTATGAAAAACTCATCAAGCGTCATCTCTTCAGGGACCGGATACTCAGGTAAGAAGTATGAACCGAGCGTCAGCTCAACACCACAGCGTTTGGCAATCTGTACGGTGTTAGCGACTGCATCTGGCAAATCAGAAAAAAGTTCCGCCATCGCATCCTGAGGTTTCAACCACTGTTCAGGAGTATGACGATGCAAGCGCCGTTGGTCATCAAGGGTCACACTGTCGTGGATACAGACCCGCGTCTCATGCGCTTCATAATCGGCCGCCTCCGGAAAACAAGCCACATTCGTTGCTACTAATGGAATCAGTCGTTGATCGGCTGCTCGAACGGCATATTGAGCGAGTGCTGTCTCACCAGATAATCCAATACGGGTTAACTCGACATACAATCGGTCAGCAAACACTGTATGATATTTATCCAGTACGGCATCGGCTTTATCAATTTGTCCCACAGCCACTAACCGACCGATCTCACCTTCGGTTGCACCCGTCAAACAGATGATTCCAGCCGAATGTTCGACAACCCAATCCCATTCAAGAAGGGCATAGTCACCGTCTTGACCCTTGAGCCAACCGAGCGACAATAATTCCAAGAGATTTTGGTAGCCTTCTTGATTCATTGCGATCAGGGTTAAGCGACCAAACCCATCGGCACCCCTCACCCAACAATCTGCCCCAATAATCGGTTGCACACCCTGGGGAAGACAGGCTCGATAAAATTTAACCAACGCAAATAAATTCGACTCATCAGTCAAAGCAACTGCTGGCATTCCATACTGCGCAACCTGACCAACAAGCTCTTTGACTCGAAAGAGCCCATCAACCAACGAGTATTCAGAATGCGTCCGTAAATGGACAAACTGCGTCATGGCTTCTCCAATATACGTTTAACCGGCCCAAATGAGCGTCGATGGATTGGCGATGCACCAAGCAATTCCAACGCTTCGATGTGGGCCCTGGTTGGGTAACCTACATGCCCTTCCAAGCCATATCCTGGATAGATTTCAGCCAGCGCGGCCATCTCCTCATCGCGTGCTACTTTAGCAAGAATTGAAGCCGCTGAAATGGCTGCAACTAACCCGTCACCACCAACCACCGCATGTGCGCGTTGTTTGAGCCCGTCGGGTACTCGATTACCATCGATTTGAATAGGTGCATCAAATTTACCAAGACCCTCAACCGCTCGCTCCATCGCCAACATCGTTGCATGCTGGATATTCAGCGCATCAATTTCTTCCACTTCTGCCCGCCCGAAGCTGATCCGAAGCGCCTTGTCATGGATCAATGGAATCAGTGCTTCACGCTTCTTAGCCGATAGTTTTTTTGAATCATCAAGCTCAGAAATCCCACGATCATCGGGCCATAAAACCGCGCACGTCACCACGGGCCCTGCAAGCGTGCCGCGACCAACCTCATCAACACCAACCAGCACACTCACAAGAGATATTCCATAATGGCCTCTGCTGCATGATCAGTGACATCGCCACCGAGTGAATCATGAATCTTCCGCGCTTCCATCAGGAAATGTGCTGTAGGGCCTTCCTTGAGCATTGGCGTCATTGCGTCAACAATTGAATGTGCCGATGCATCGCCTTGAATGAATTCTGGAATCAATGCGTGCTTGGCAAGAAAGTTGGGTACCGTGACGAACTCCGTTTGCAGTTGGCCTTTGACCACCCAGTAGGTCCATGGATTCATTAGGTAAGCGGCCACTGTCGGGCGCCCTGTTAAAACCGCTTCAAGTGCTGCAGTTCCCGACGCTAGCAACAAAGCGGTCGCCGCATCCATAACCTGTCTTGACTGGCCACGCACCACATAAATCGAACGCTCACCGACCATCGACTGGATAAGCATATATAAATCATCTGTGGCTGCAGGGATCACTCCCAGCAAGTCAGGCGTCTCGGAGATCAACAGATCAAATGCATCTAGAAATAAAGGCAATAGTCGTTTGACTTCAGATTCACGACTTCCGGGTAGAATACCAAGTAGCGGGCCAGTCAAAGGCAGATTAAGTGTAGTCCGGGACTCCGCGTGATCTGGATTGAATTCGATTTGGGCGGCCAAAGGATGACCAATGAACTGACAGCGAAGGCCAGAACCCGCGTAAAGCTCTGGCTCAAAAGGGAACAGGCATAATAGAAGATCCACTTGCTTTGCAATCTTCGGAATGCGGTTTCTTCGCCAAGCCCAAACAGACGGACTGACGACGTGAATTGCCGGAATCCCTTGCGATTTTGCGTGCGCACACAGCGGCAAATTGAAATCAGGAGCATCGCATGTGATGAGCGCTGTCGGGCGTGATGTTGACACGTAGTGCTTCATTTGACGACGAATCGATAACAGCTCGGGAAGTCGAGGCAAGACCTCCATCATGCCCATGACTGATAATCGATCCATCAGAAATAATGGATAGGTTCCAGCCTCGATCATTTGGGGGCCGGCCACACCACTGTATACTGCTGATACCGACTCAGAAACGCGAGAAAGAATGGGTGCGAGAATTTGGTCGCCGGATACTTCTCCAGCTACGGCGCAGATCTGCATCAGCGAACGATTCCTCGTTGTGATGATTTCAGGCTATCTAAAAATGTATCAACTTCATTACAACCAACATTGTTTTGATCAAGTTCAGCAATCGCTTGATCGAGGGTAAGACCACGACGATATACAGTCTTGTAAGCTTCTCTCAAGCGGTTAATAACATCGGTATCCACACCTCGCCGACGCATGCCTTCAACGTTCATTCCATGCGCTTCAGCGCGATTCCCTGAACAGGTAACAAATGCTGGAATATCTTGAAGAACGACAGTACCAGCGGCTGTCATTGCATATTGTCCAATGCGACAGAACTGATGAACTAGTGTTCCGCCGCCGAGAATAGCTCCATCACCGACATGGACGTGTCCAGCCACTGCCGTGTTGTTTGCCATGATAACATTTTCGCCAATCACGCAATCATGTGCCACGTGGACGTAGCACATCAAGAGGTTACTCGAGCCAATCGTGGTGATACCACGATCCTGAGAAGTACCGCGATGTAACGTAGCCCCCTCTCGAATGACATTGTCATCGCCAATGATCAACTCGGTTCGCTCACCTTTATACTTCTTGTCTTGGCAGTCTTCGCCCACGGATGCAAATTGAAAAATACGGTTTCGGGCACCGATGGTCGTGGGGCCCTTTAAAATCGCATATGGGCCAATGACTGTGCCCTCACCGATGGTGACCTCGGGTCCTATGATGGCAAACGCGCCAACCTCGACGTCTTCAGCAAGTTCGGCCTTTGGGTCAACCAGCGCCTTTGGATGAATCGCAGTCAAATCGTCCTATCCGCGCACATAATGGTGGCTGTACAAACAGTCTCACCGTCGACACTTGCGCGACATCCAAACTTCCAAACACCCGCTCGGACACGCAAGACTTCAGCTTCCAGGACAAGCTGGTCACCGGGAACAACTTGACGCTTAAACCGAACGTCATTACAACCAACAAATAGGTAAATTGACCCCTCAGCTGGCTTTTTATCCATGGTCTTGAATCCGAGGACGCCAGCTGCTTGTGCTAGCGCCTCAATGATCAAAACACCGGGCATGACTGGATGATCGGGGAAGTGGCCATTAAAGAAATCCTCGTTGCATGTGACGTTTTTGATCGCCTTCACACGTTTTTCAAGCTCTAGTTCGACCACACGATCCACTAATAAAAAAGGATAACGATGCGGTAGGTATTCACGGATTTCCTTGATATCCAGAAGCATTACGAGTCCTTACTCTTCACTTTCAGTTGCTTTTCGAGCACCTGTATTCGACGCGCAATTGCGTCCAACTGCCGAAATCTAACTGCGCTTTTCCGCCAATCGTCGGCTTTCATGACACCGCCAGCACCACCTAAGTATGCCCCAGGTACATTGATCGACTGAGTCACCAGCGCGTTCGCTCCGATATGCACTTTATCACAGACAGACAAATGTCCTGTAAAACCCGTCATCCCTCCGACGGTCACATCAGAGCCAATCTCGGTTCCCCCAGCAAGAGCGACATAGCCAGCCATCGCAGTTCGCATACCGACCCGACATCCGTGCGCGATATGGACTTGATTATCAAGCTTTACGCCATCCTCGATCAGGGTGTCATCCAGCGCCCCGCGATCAATGGTACATCCTGCTCCAATCTCAACATCATTGCCAATCACAACTCCGCCCAGTTGCCGGATTTTGATCCATCCATCCGGTGATTTGGCAAAGCCAAATCCGTCATACCCAATGGCTGTTGCCGCCCCGACGAGGCAATCGATACCGATTTGTGTTTTTGGATAAATTGTGACGTTTGGACCTATGACAGATCCCGCACCGATTGTGACGTCCCGCCCGATGACGGAGTTTGGCCCGATCGAAACGTCATCGGCGATGACTGCAGTATCGTCAATCACTGCAGTTGGATGAATCCCTTGGGCGAATGGGAGTCCACTCTCGTCAAATAAAACAGAGAGTTCAGCATACGTTCGATATGGGTCATCCGATATCAATCCACGACTGATATCCTCTGCAACTGCACGCGAAACGACAACCGCACCTGCTTGGGAACTTTTCAGTTCAGTACGTCGGGCATCGTTGGATAAAAAGCTCAGACTGGTCGGAGTCGCGCGAGCTAGTGATGCAAGCGCTGTGACTTCAAATGACCCATCTCCAACTAACTCAGTCGCCGTTAACCGAGCGAGCTCAGTCAGTGTATACACCATTAAAAAGCAGAACCAATCGAGAACTGGAAGCCTTCGGTTTCGTCACCTGATTCACTGTTCAATGCTGACGCATAGGTAAATGACAATGGCCCGATTGGCGTCATCCATGCAAGCGCAAGACCTACGGAGTAGCGGAGATCGCCGAGCTTCGCACTGTCCGCGTACACCTGACCTGCATCACTAAATAATGACAAACGCGCTTGGTCTGTTTCCTTAACGCCTGGCATCGGGAATTGCAACGCAGCAGTACCGGTCAATAAGACATTACCACCGACCTGTTCACCATTATTATCCACTGGACCTAGGCTATTGTACTTATATCCACGAACTGTCCGAATACCGCCGCCGAAGAAGTTTTTCAAAAACGGTAAGCCGTCAGAGTCACCAAATCCATCACCATAGCCGACCCGAGTCTTAAACTTCAGACTGACGTCTTCCTTATCGAGCACTGGAATGTATGCTTCTCCAAAATAGCTCGCAGTGTAATACTCAAGGTCTGATCCAGGAACCGAAAAATCCAAACTCAGTCGATGACGGGTACCTGCGGTTGGTAAAAATGCCTTGTTCAGCGTGTTGTAGCTATATGCTGCGCCCGTTTTATATTCAACAAAGTCTGCACTTGTGGCTGAGCTACTATACCCCTCGCTGGTGAAAAACGAATCGATATAGGTCGCTCGCGATCCACTTGCCTTGGCGTCAAGATTAGTGTTTTGAACTGAGAAGTTCGTACTCACCCGAGCTTCATCACTGATTGGGTATCCAAATGTTAATCCGATACCAGTTTCATCGGTCGAATAATCTGCAGTACCGGTGTCGTCAAAATCAGTCCTCGCAAAGTAGAGATCTACTCCTCGACTAACCCCGTCAATAGTGTAGTAGGGATCTGTGTACGAAAAGCGCGCTTCTTTGGTCGAACTGGAGCTCTGAAGACTAAATGAAAGTGCATTCCCGGAACCAAGGAAATTTTTCTGGCTGACGGCTGCCCCTAGTAAAACACCCTCGCCCTGACTGAAGCCAACGCTCGCAGATAATGACCCCGATGCTTGCTCGTTCACTTCATAGATCACGTCGACCTGATCTGGCTCTTCTGGGACAGGACGAGTCGATGCGCGGACTAAGCTGAAAAAGCCAAGGCGCTGCAAATTGATCCTTCCTTTTTCAATGGCAGCTGCTGAGCTCACCGAAGCTTCAAGCTGAGGGATTTCACGGCGAAGTACCACATCCGAGGTACCCGTATTACCCCGAAACTCAACACGACGTACGTAGACCAGTGGACCGGGTGTCACAACAAGCGTTACGTCAACTGTCTGCGATCCATTATTGATTTCAGGAACCGCTCGAACTTGAGCACGCGCATAACCGGCGTCTCCAAGTTTTTCACTCATGGTACTTACTGCGTCGTTTACCAGACGACGGCTGAATACCTCGCCCGTTTGTAAGGTCATTTCTTCGACAGCAGATGACAAATCGATTGGCTGATCACCTCCAACGGCAACTGACCCAACACGAAACTCACTACCCTCATTTACGGTAATTGTTATGAACACTTCTTCTAAGTTTTCAGATAACTCGACCTGTGGCTCGGAGACATCTACATTGACATAGCCACGGTTCAGATAATAGGAACGGATTGCCTCGACGTCTGCGTTCAGTTTTTCCATTTCGTAGTTATTTGACCCCGAAAACCATGTAAATAAACCGGCCTCGGTTAGCGACATTTCATCAAATAAGACATCGTCGTCAAACGCTTCATTACCAACGATTGCGATCTGAGAAATTGTTGCAATCGATCCCTCATAGATCGAAATCTTCAAACCGACACGATTACGGTCTTGCTCAATGATTTCGGAATTTACTGTCGCATCATAGCGACCGCGACCGGTGTACTGTCTTTGAATCGCTTGTTCTAGCTGATCAAGGGTCGCACGCTTTAAGACATCACCCTCCACAATTCCCGCCCGCCGCAAACTATCCAATAAGTCCTCAGTTTGGATCGCTTGGTTACCCTCGATATCGATTCGCGATACGGCGGGACGCTCACTCACCTCGATGACTAACACATCACCCTCGGCACGCACCTCCACTTGATCAAAGAATCCGGTTTCGAATAACGCACGGGTGGCGAGCGAAATATCCGCATCCGTCACCCGGTCACCGGGCTGAATTGTGAGTGCATCGAAAACAGAGCCCGATGAAACGCGTTTCAACCCATCGATTCGGATATCTGATGCCTGGAAGGGATCGACTGCCTGAGCAGATATTGCAAATACGAACGCAAGTGCGCTCAGCGGTAAAGTACAACGCATGTATGAACTTCCTAGTTCGACGGCCTATAACCGCATCAAATCATTATAAAACGCAAAAAACATCAGACCCATCAACAATGCCATACCGATCCGGATCCCTTGCATCTGCACCTGTTCTGAGACTGGTTTGCCTCTAAGCCATTCCATTGCGAAAAAAACCAGATGCCCGCCATCAAGAACTGGAATTGGCAGTAAATTCAACACACCAAGACTCACGCTTAAATAGGCGATAAAGCTCAAATAAGCATACCAGCCTGAACTCGCTGAATCTCCCGCCACTCTAGCAATGGTCAAGGGACCACTCAAGTTCTCAGGCGACAGCGCACCTGAGATCATTTTTCCAATCGACTCAATCGTCAACAAACTCATCTCAATTGTTCGCTCAACACCAACCCATAAGGCTTTCATCGGATTTTCTTGAACTGTACGGATCAATTCAGGTGGGAGTGGTTTGACGACAGGTGCGACACCCAAGTAACCAAAGGGGCCATTGGGGCCCTCACGCGTCTCCGGCACAACGGTCAACGTCTGGGTTAGCCCGGCTCTTTCAACCGTCAAAACGGTTGAAAGCCCATAAGCGCCCTTGATCACAGTGACAAACTCGGTCCAATTTGCGACCGACTTCCCGTTGACCGCTGTCACACGATCACCTACTAAAAGACCTGCAGCCTCTCCTGCTCCACTCGGAATCACCCGCGCAAGTTCCACATCGATCACTGGTGACCACGGTCTGACTCCAAACGCGACCAGTGGGCTTTCGTCCGTGATTAGATTATCCGGGACTGGGATAGTGACTATATCAACAATACTCGAATCTAAAGGACGCAAGCCAATTTGAACCGTATTCTGATCACCAATTACATCAACCATGGCAATCGAAATTCGTTCCCACGATTCCATCGGACGTCCGTCGAAGGATACGACTTCGGCTGGAAGCCTTGTTTTCGTCGTGGTCTCTGCAGGTAGTTCACCTGCCACCGGAACGGGTGTCTGCACGCCGATCATGCTGATGAACGCATAAACAATCGCCGCAAAAATGAAGTTAATCCCCGGACCGGCAGCGACGATCGCAACACGCTGGCCCACCGTTTTTTGATCAAATGCCGCGGTACGCTCGTCCTCAGACAGTGATTGCTCACGACCATCGAGCATCTTTACGTATCCACCAAGGGGGATCGCGGCAACGCAGAATTCAGTGCCTGATTGGTCTTTCCATGTAAACAAGGCGCGTCCAAAACCGACGGAAAAGCGAAGAACCCGAACGCCACATCGTTTAGCCACCCAGTAGTGACCAAACTCATGCACTGTCACCAATACACCCAAGGCAATAATGGTTGCGAGAATCGTAGTAATCATGCGCGCTCCGTAATCAAGATTTCAGCGGTCTGACGGCTCATCCTATCAACTGCGAGCACGTCATCAATAGAGGATATAGGCTGCCTCGCCGACTGATTCAAGCAATCGGCCACAAGTTCGGTAATTTTAGTGAAGCCAATTTGTTGTTTCAAAAAAGCGTCAACGGCAATTTCATTCGCAGCGTTTAAGACAATCGGTCGGTCGCCCCCCTCAGCACTTGCTTGCCGGGCAAGGGCCAATGCAGGAAATATTTCGTTATTCACAGGATCAAAGTGAAGCTTTGATAATTCTGTCAGACTCACGCGTTCGACATTGATGTCCAAGCGTTCGGGGAAACCCAGTGCATGTGCGATGGGTATCCGCATGTCGGGACTGCTCAGTTGTGCGAGCATCGAACCATCAACAAATTCCACTAACGAGTGCACTGTCGACTCCGGGTGAATCACAACATCAATAGACGTTTCAGGAACATTAAATAAATGAGTTGCCTCAATGAGCTCAAGCCCCTTATTCATCAGAGTTGCTGAATCAACAGAGATTTTTCGGCCCATCGACCAGTTTGGATGTGCCACCGCTTGATCTGGCGTGGCATCCGCCATGGCATCGGTATTCCACTCCCGAAACGGGCCTCCCGAACAGGTTAATACTAATTGTTTCAGCCCAAGTATTGACTGACCGATCGCATAGGATTCAGGCAAACACTGGAACATCGCATTATGTTCAGAATCAATTGGCAGAAGCATCGCACCATTGGCCTTCGCTTCCGCCATCATCAATTCGCCACCCATTACCAGTGATTCTTTGTTGGCCACGCAGACTCGCTTACCCGCTCGCACTGCGGCGTACGTTGAGACCAATCCCGCACCACCAACGATGGCTGCCATCACCACATCAACCTCTGACGCACTTGCCGCTTCAGTCAATGAATGTTCCCCGAATGCGAGCGATCCATTGAAATCTTTCGGCAACTTTTCCGTCAGGGCGTTAGCCTCCGACTGGTCAGTCAAAATGACGTGCTTCGGCTTAAACCGTTCAATGATCCGCACCAACGCATCAATCGAGCGATGCGCACTAACGACTTCGAGATGAAATCGCTCTGGATGTGCCTCGATGACAGACAACGTTGACTCACCAATAGAGCCGGTTGCCCCAAATAAAGCCACACCAATCGTCATAGCAAAGGCCAACCCGTGAGATAGATACTTAAGGCGAAGACCGGTGTCGCGGCGGTCAACGAATCAATACGATCCATGACTCCACCATGACCCGGTAGTAACGAACTTGAGTCTTTGACCCCTTGTTCGCGCTTGATTAAGCTTTCAAATAAATCACCAAGGACAGAAAATAACACGGTTATTGCGACGATGAAGATTAAGACCGCCCAGGTGATCGGTGAAAATAAATGATTTGTAGGTTCACCGAGTGAAGCACCCACCGTCGTGACAGTCAAAGCGAAGACCATGCCTCCGACCAGTCCAGCCCAGCTCTTTCCGGGACTGACGTCCGGTACGAGCTTTCTCGTCCCAAACTGACGGCCAACGAAATAGGCACCGACATCAGCTGCCCAAATGATCGTGACCAGCAATGCGATCAACAAAATATGTGCCTCATGACGCCTTAAAAACAGCAAAGCAACGTAAGCGGGAATTAGGACCAATAGTCCAAAGCCGAGCTTCATTTGTTTGCCACCAATCTGCTCCCTACTCTGCGGGTACATGACGACAAGTGCCGCAGCCACAATCCAAAATAGACAACCGATTCCCAGGAGCATCGGTACATAGACACTTGGCAATGCATAACAGCCAATCAAAATACAGCTGAAAACGACCAATAACGCCCCCGTCAGTATTTGCCCCACCAGTCCGGACAAACGGATCCATTCCCAAGCACCGACTAAAACGATGAGACCGACACACATCGCAAAAGCATCCTCAGGTAATACAAATAAGATCAGCAACGCAACTGGAAGCATCACCAATGCGGTTAGGATTCGCGCTTTCAGCATCTCTAAACAGCGACCTGTTCAGAGGTTTTTCCAAAGCGCCGTTCTCGACCGGCATACTCCAGAAGACAAGCGTCAAGCGCTTCACCGTCAAAATCGGGCCATAACACGTCACTGAATACCAGTTCTGCATATGCCGACTGCCAGAGTAAAAAATTCGAAATCCGATGCTCACCACCGGTCCGAATCAATAGGTCCACCGTCGTTTGCCCTGATAAATTTTGAGAATCCTCAAAGAGCTGTTCATCAATCGCTTCCGCCTCCAGTGTTCCATCGCTCACTCGCGCGGCCAGGCGCTTTGCTGTATCTGCAATATCCCAACGTCCACCATAATTTGCGAGGATATTCAGCTTGAGACGAGTACCGGTAGCTGTTGCTTGCTCGGCGCGTGCCATGGCCTCAATTAGGGAATCTGGGAACTGAGATCGATCACCTATCACCTCGATGGCAATTTTGTTTTCGATTAGCTCAGGAACCTCATCATTCAGCGATTTTTCGAACAATCGCATCAGACCATCCACTTCAAGTTTTGGCCGGCTCCAATTCTCACTCGAAAATGCAAACACGGACAGGGTGTGGACTCCCCGCTCGATACATTTTCGGATCACCCGACGCAATGCATCGGCGCCAGCGGCATGTCCTGCAAGCTTGCGCCTATGGTGGTGTTTTGCCCAGCGGTTGTTGCCATCCATGATGATGGCGATATGACCTGGAATCCGAAGCTCAGCCATGAACCTCAGACTTCCATGAGATCTGCTTCTTTTTCCTGCAGCAATTGATCGATCCGTTTGACCATTTCATCTGTCAGTTTCTGAATTTCATCGCCGGCACGACGATCATCGTCCTCAGTAATTTCTTTCTCTTTCAATAGGTCTTTCACATCAGCTAATGCATCACGACGGATATTACGCACGGCAACTTTTGTTTGCTCAGCTTCGGCGCGTGCCTGCTTGGTGTAGCCCTTTCGCGTTTCTTCGGTTAAAGGCGGCATCGGAACCCGAATCACGTCGCCTGCTGATGCAGGATTCAGTCCAAGATCTGACTTCATGATTGCCTTCTCGATATCACCAACCATCGGCTTCTCCCAGGGTGTCACCGCCAAGGTTCTGGCATCTTCAACAGATATATTTGCAACCTGGCTAACGGGAACCTCTGACCCGTAATAATCCACTCTAACCACATCTAAAATTGACGGATGGGCACGACCGGTTCGAATTTTCGCAAAAGCATGTCCTAAGGACTCCACTGACTTTTCCATTCGGGATTTGGCGTCTGCTTTGATCTCATTAATCACGAATCAGTTCCTTCATCAATCAAAGTACCCTCGTTCTCTCCTCGAATAATCGAAACAAGTGCACCTTGTTTATTCATATTAAACACTCGAACCGGCATCGAGTGATCACGAACCAAACAAATCGCGGTTAAGTCCATCACACCCAACTGCTGTGCCAGAACAGTCTCGTAGTCTAAAACATCGTATTTTACCGCATTTGGGTTACTCACGGGATCAGAATCATACACTCCGTCCACTTTGGTAGCCTTCAATACCAAATCACAATCCACTTCGATTGCTCGCAAGCAAGCTGCCGAGTCAGTCGTAAAAAACGGATTGCCCGTCCCCGCCGCGAAAATCACCACATCGTTTTGATCGAGATAACGCATCGCACGACGACGATCGTAATGCTCCACCATGCCACTCATGGGTATCGCACTCATCACATGGCTCGCAATTGAAGATCTTTCAAGTGAATCGCGCATCGCAAGTGCATTCATCAAGGTCGCGAGCATCCCCATATGATCACCAGTCACACGGTCCAAGCCAGCCTTATGCAATTCAGAACCTCGGAACAGATTTCCGCCACCAATCACAAGACCGACCTGGACACCAATTCCAACAAGTTGACCGATTTCAAGAGCCATTCGGTCAAGCACTTGTGGACTGATACCAAATCCATCCTCACCAGCGAGCGCTTCGCCTGACAGCTTCAGTAAAATCCTTTGATAACGCACTGAACGTTCGCCTTTGGCCATCATATTTCCTCCAAAAAAAAGGCCGCTTGAGCGGCCTTTCTAAATTTCTGAATCAGTGACTACCTCTAGCTTGAGCCATCACTTCCTCCGCGAAATCGACTTCTTCTCTCTCGATGCCTTCGCCCACTTCAAAGCGAACCATACCTGTCACCGTTGCACCAGCAGATTTTGCCAGCTGTCCAACTGTTTGGTCCGGATTCTTCACAAAAGGTTGCTCGACAAGACTAATTTCAGCCAGGAATTTACGGATCCGACCACCGATCATCTTTTCGATGATTTCAGCAGGCTTCCCTGAGTTCTCTGCCTGTGCGGCAAAGATTTCCTTTTCCTTTTCAATCACTGCAAGATCAACGTCATCTGGATTCACGACCGTTGGATTGACTGCAGCGACGTGCATTGCGATGTCTTTCGCGAGCTCTACTGAGCCACCCTCGAGACCGATCATCACACCGATCTTTTCATTTGAGTGAACGTATGCTCCAACCACTGATGCACTGATTTTTGCGATACGACGAACGGTTATGTTCTCACCAATCTTTTGCACCAACGCTGAACGCGCGCTCTCGAGGTCGCCATCCATTAATGCAGCAACATCTGTCGAGTCAGTCGACTCAGCTTTCGCGATTACTTGATCAGCAAACGCTGAAAAATTGTCATCTCGAGCCACGAAATCTGTTTCTGAGTTGACTTCCAGAAGTGTCCCTTGACCACCATTGACCGCGACACGAACAACACCATCCGCCGCAACCCGACCCGCTTTCTTCGCAGCCTTCATACCAGACGACTTACGCAGGTTTTCAATTGCTAATTCAAGATCACCGTCGGCTTCGACTAGTGCTTTTTTACATTCCATCATGCCAAGACCCGTGCGCTCGCGCAGTTCCTTAACCATTGAAGCTGAGATAGCGGCCATGCTGAATCCTCTTTAAATCAAAAAATTATGCGTCTTTTGCTGTGTCTTCAGCTATATCGACAGCCGGAGCATCCTCAGCAACAGCTTCCTTTGGCGCAACCTTTTTAGGAGCAGATTTCTTGGCTGGTGCTTTTTTGGCTGATGCTTTAGTGGCTGGTGCTTTCTTAACCGTCGCTTTCTTGGCTGGTGCTTTCCTGGCTGGTGCTTTCTTGGCTGGTGTTTTCTTGGCTGGTGCTTCTTCAGAGGTAACTTCTGCGGCAGGAGCCTCTTCCACCGACGCTTCTTCAGTAACTGTCTCCTCAGAAATAACTTCTACAGCAGTAGCCTCTTCTACCGATGCATCTTCAGCACCCGTCTCCTCCGGAATGGCTTTCTTCGGTACGGTCTTCGACGGAGTAACCTTCTTCGGCACGGCTTTCTTTTCGGTGACTACGACAGCTGGTGCGTCTTCAGCCGCGTCTTCGGCAACTTCAACGTAGTCACTCTTACCAAGACTTTCCGCGGCGCCTTCGATACACGCATCAGCGATTGCAGATGAATACAATTCAATCGCCCGAATTGCGTCGTCATTTCCTGGAATCACGATATCAACACCGTCTGGATCCGAGTTCGTGTCGACGATCCCAATCACGGGAATTCCGAGCTTGTTCGCTTCCTGGATCGCAATTTTCTCGTGGTTAACGTCTACAACAAAAATCGCATCCGGGAGACCACCCATGTCCTTGATACCACCAATCGAACGATCCAACTTATCAAGCTGGCGTGATAGGTCGAGCGCCTCTTTCTTTGAGATCTTCTCAAGTGTGCCGTCACCCATCTTCGTTTCGAGTTCTCTTAAACGCTTGATCGACTGACGAATCGTTTTCCAGTTGGTCAGCATGCCGCCCAACCAACGATGGTTAACGAATGGCTGTCCTGCACGCTCAGCTTGCTCTTTCACAATTTTTGCTGCTGCACGCTTGGTGCCGACAAACAATACCTTGTTCTTGTTCTGAGCCATCCCACGAACAATCGCGACCGCTTTATCTAACGCAGGTACTGTGAGTTCGAGGTCAATGATATGAATTTTGTTACGAGCACCAAAGATAAACGGTGCCATTTTTGGATTCCAGTAACGAGTCTGGTGACCGAAGTGAGCGCCTGCCTTTAGTAGCTCGCGCATACTAACGTTTGCCATGCCATAGTCCTTATTAGGGGTTCAACCAAATGCGATACGACCCCTGCTATGACCTCAAACGAGGCACCCCATGACAGGTTGGTGGACGGACCGCGAAATTTACGGAATGGAGTATAACAACTTTCTACTGGAATGCCACATCTGGCATACTACGCGCCTAATTTAAGGAGTCACCGTGACCCATAGCATCCAAACACCGGCTGATATCGAAGGCATGCGCGTCGCTGGCAAGCTTGCTGCCGAATGCCTTCTAATGATCGAAGAACACGTCAAACCTGGAGTCACCACTGGTGAACTTGATCGAGTCTGCCACGATTACATTGTTGACATACAGCAAGCAATTCCGGCACCGCTCAACTACCGCGGTTTTCCAAAATCAATCTGCACCAGTATTAACCATGTAGTTTGTCATGGGATTCCAGATGACGGCAAAGAGTTGAAGCGCGGCGATATCATCAATATCGATGTGACAGTGATTAAAGATGGCTACCACGGCGACACGAGCAAAATGTACACCGTAGGCGAGATCAAGCCCTTCGCTGACCGTTTGATCAAGATCACTCAGGAATGTATGTATCAGGGGATCGAGTTAGTCAAACCGGGTGCACGACTCGGTGATATCGGTTTCGCAATCCAAACTCATGCGGAGAATCATCACTACTCTGTTGTTGAAGAATTTTGTGGGCATGGGATTGGTAAAGTATTCCATGAGGACCCACAAGTGCTGCACTATGGCCGGCCCGGCACAGGTATCACACTCAGAGAAGGTCTGACCTTCACGATCGAACCGATGATTAATCAGGGCAAGCGCCACACACGGATCCTGTCAGACGGGTGGACTGCTGTCACCAAAGACAGAAAATTATCTGCACAATGGGAACACACCGTGCTGGTCACCCCAACCGGATATGAAATCCTGACCTATCGGGAAGGTGACGAAAGCCTCCCTAGGGTCGGTTGATGAGCTTGATCACAGGTACGTTATCGACGGAACTTGGAAGCCCCACCGATCTGAGTCCGAGTGGGATACGCGAGTACTTGAGATCTCAACAAGAACTACTAGCTGATGCGTTTGCCAAAGGGATTTTCATCGATTACTTGCTCGGTGCGCACGCCATGGTCATGGACCGTGTTCTGAGCGCTTTGTGGAATGATTCTGGCCTCGATGATCAACCATTGGGTTTATTCGCGGTCGGAGGATATGGCCGTGGTGAACTTCACCCATTCTCAGATATTGATATTTTGATCTTAGGAGAACAATTGGCAATTGACTCAGCGACCGCAGCGCTCACCATCTTCACAACGCGATTATGGGACTTGAATCTCGACATCGGTCATTCAGTTCGATCTTTTGAGGACTGTCAGACTCTTGCTCGTGATGACATCACCATTGCAACGAGCCTGATTGAATCTCGACCGATCAGTGCCAAAATTGAAATGCTGCGGGATTTAGAAGCACTCGCATTCGATAACTCAAGCTGGACCACCGAGGCATTCTATCGCGCGAAAGTCGCTGAACAAGAGGAGCGCTATGCAAAACATGACGACTCTGATAATCGGCTCGAACCTGATATCAAAAACGCACCCGGTGGACTGCGCGATATACACACCATCATCTGGGTTGTCAGAAAACATTTCAGAACCACTCGACTGATTACATTGGTCGACGAAGAGCTTTTAACACAAACTGAATTTCGTCTACTCGACGAAGCAGAACAGTTCGTCAAACGTGCGCGCTTCGCGCTTCACCTCGCAGCCGATCGATCACAGAATCGATTGTTGTTCAATCTGCAAGAGAACGTCGCAGACATGATGGGATATCACTCAGACGACAGCAAGAAGCGTATCGAAGCGTTCATGAAGCAGGTTTACCGAATGACGCTTCGTATTTGTGAATTCAATGACATGTTACTTCAGAGCTTCGAAGAAACAGTGCTGAAAGACCCCTCTGATGCAATCGTGACAGAGATCAATAGTCGTTGGCGCATTCGCAATCAGCATCTCGAATTAATTCATCCCAACGGGTTTGAGCGCCATCCATCGGCATTACTCGAGGCCTTTGTTCTTCTCGCTCAAAATCCTGAACTCAAGGGCCTTCGCGCATCGACAACGCGTCAGATGTACACTGTTCGACATCTCATCGATGACGCATTCCGGAACGATTTGGTCAATATTAGCTACTTTATGGAGCTCCTGCGTTACCCCGAAAAGTTGCCTGAAGTACTCAGGCGGATGCGTTACTACGGGATCCTGAGTCGCTATATACCCGAATTTGGGCCAATCATGGGACTGATGCAACATGACCTGTTCCACATTTACACAGTCGATGCGCATACGCTCCAATTAATTCGGAATATCACACGCTTTTATACCGGCGTGGTTGAGGAAGACTACCCACTTGTGAGTCGTCTGACACAGCACCTGCCAAAAATCGAGCTACTATATCTCGCAGCACTTTTTCATGATATTGCTAAAGGACGCGGCGGAGATCACTCAGAACTAGGTGCCGTGGATGCTTACAATTTCTGCAAACATCACCGGTTGTCGGAATACGATTCAAGACTCGTCAGTTGGCTCGTCAGCAAACACCTATTGATGTCAATGACAGCGCAACGAAAGGACACCTCAGACCCTGACGAATTGAGAGTGTTTGCTGAAATCGTCGGTGACCAGCGTCGCCTGGACTATTTGCTATGCCTAACAGTTGCTGATATCACAGCAACAAATCCTGAACTCTGGACCAGCTGGAGAGCTACTCTGCTTCGTCAGTTATACTATGGCACGACAGACTTTCTAACACGTGGGCTCGATTCCCTGCCAGGACGTGTGGCCTACATCGAAGAAACGAAACAGGATGCGCTGACTTTGGTTCGTCCGTCGATCCGATCGCGCGCCGATGCATTTTGGAATCAATGGTCACAGGAATATTTTGTCAGCCATTCATCAGATGAACTGGGCTGGCATCTCGAAACCTTGATTGATGTTGACAATGACGAAACAGTCATTGCGCTTGCCGCCAATCAAACCCACACGGATATTGGGTCAACTCAGGTGCTCGTTTCAACACCCAACCGAGTCCATCTGTTCGCCGACCTGGCCGCATGTTTTTCAGATCTTGGCCTTTCTGTCCTCGATGCAAAATTACATACGAGTGATGCTGGTCGCTCGATTGATATCTTTATAATTCAGCACGATGCGACGTGCCAGCCTGTGACTGCATCAGATGATCAAGAACGGCTTTTATACGGTCTAGAAAAAGCGGCACTTGGTCAATATACCGAAAACGCCGGAACACGCCGAACACCTCGCGCGCACGAGTATTTCAATTTGCCGGCCAGCGTATCGATCAGGCCAGACCTCGAGGGAAAGCGCACATTGATTGAGCTTGTTGCACCAGATCGAGCCGGTCTATTAACGACGGTTGGTCGCATATTTGCCGAGTTTGGACTCGATCTCTCCACCGCCAAAATCGCAACATTGGGGGAGCGTGTCGAAGATGTGTTCTATGTGACCGACAGTCGCGGGAACAATCTGTATGATGACGACTTCATTCACCGGCTTAAAGAACGGCTCGAACGCGAACTCAATGCCCTCAGTGGAGCTTTGTCAGATGCTGAATCCTGATTTGCAGCGTTTAAAACCTTATCCGTTCGAGCAACTGGCTGCGCTCTTTGCTGATGCCAAAACACCCAACGACCTCAAACCGATCCCTCTATCCATTGGTGAACCGAAACATGCACCGCCACAATTTGTCTTGGATTCACTGATTGAGCACATGGAACTCATTACGAAGTATCCAACCACTAGGGGAACAGACACACTGCGTCAATCCATCGCCAACTGGTTGAATCGTCGCTTTTCGCTCGAAACTGGTCCGGTGAGTCCTGAGAACAACGTTATTCCGGTCAATGGTACCCGTGAAGCGATCTTTGCAGCAGTGCAAGCGACGGTCGATCGACATGTTGGCGGCACAGTTGTCATACCGAATCCGTTCTATCAGATCTATGAGGGTGCGACATTCATGGCCGGACTAAGCCCTCACTATCTTCCGATCACGGAATCAGGACAGCCGGATTATTACGCAGTACCTGATCGAGTCTGGAAGGACTGTCAATTCTGCTTCATTTGCACCCCAGGTAACCCAACAGGAACTGTGATCGATGAGGCGACACTCGCAATGTTGATCGAAAAAGCTCACCAATTCGATTTTTGGCTCGGTTCTGATGAATGTTATTCAGAAATCTATCGAAACCTGCCACCACCGGGTCTTCTGGAAGTCTGTTCAACCATCGGAAATACCGAATTTAGAAAGTGCGTGGTGTTCCACAGTCTTTCAAAGCGCTCAAACTTACCGGGGCTTCGGTCGGGATTTGTTGCTGGCGATTCTGATTTTATTACACCCTTTTTAAAATACCGAACTTATCACGGTTGCTCGATGTCGATGGCGGTACAAAAAGCATCGGAACTTGCATGGGCAGATGAAGCACACGTGATGGAAAATCGAGCGCTCTATGCTCAAAAATTCGAGCAAGCCGCTGGGATTCTCGGTGATCGAATGAATACCAACGATCCTGGGGCTGGTTTTTATCTATGGGCCAAGACACCCAAGGGTTGTGATACCTTTAGTCGGGAGTTGTTTGAAGCAACTGGCGTCACTGTGCTTCCTGGACAATATCTTGGCCGCGAAGTTGACGGCATCAATCCGGGCGCCGGCTTTGTCAGAATGGCGTTGGTTGCCGAACCAAATACCTGCCGAGAAGCACTCGAACGCATTCAAACATTTATCACGAGGTAATCCATGGCATTAACAGTGTACGGAATTAAAAACTGTGACTCCATGAAAAAGGCTTTTCAGTGGCTTGAAGCCAATGAAGTTACCTATCACTTTGTTGATTTCAAAAAAGAACCACCCTCGGCTGATGCGATTGAGGCTTGGCTTGAAGGTGTCGGCGATGCTTTAGTCAACACGCGTGGGCCAAGCTACCGTCAGCTTCCAGATGCAGTGAAAAACCAATTTACCGGTGCAACTCGCATCCAAGCGATCGTCAACAAGCCCACGCTGATCAAACGGCCGTTGATGGTAAATGGTCGCGCGATGACGGTCGGCTTTCATCCCGATCAGTGGACAACCATCTCGAATTTGTTAAAAGCTTAAGGATATCCCTATGGAATGTTTTGCATTTGGACTTGGTGTTGGACACCAAAACTCGGACGACCAGTGGCTTGATACATATTATCCGAAAGCACTGTGTCGACCTGATCCCGCTGTTGTCAGCATTATTGTGGACGTGTTTGACTGGGAAGGATCAAATCTCACCCGACAAATCGCGGCTGATGATTTGGATGATTTCTTAGAAGCGCTTGAGGACAGTAACGACGGCGATGCCGAGAGTCTTCTCAAAGCACTCACACCGCTTGCTGGAACAGAACAACCACTCGTAATTTGTGCACTTGCGACTGATGAAAAACCGCAAACGATTCCAGAGGTCTATCTAAAACTGTCGATGATTTCGATGCGTAAGATTCAACCACACGGAACGAACCTTGATGGAATGTTTGGGCTACTGCCGAATGTCGCTTGGACAAGCCAAGGTCCAATTGACGTCAAAGAACTCGCCCACGCGCAAACGCGTGCTCGAGCGTATGGAGAAGTTCTTACCGTGCACTCAGTTGATAAATTTCCTCGCATGACCGATTTCGTAGTTCCACATGGTGTGCGTATCGGTGATGCGTCGCGTATTCGCTTGGGAGCTCATTTGGGTGAAGGCACTACGGTTATGCATGAGGGCTTTATCAATTTCAATGCAGGCACACTGGGCGTCTCCATGGTTGAAGGCCGTATTTCAGCTGGTGTTGTGGTCGGCGATGGATCAGACTTAGGCGGTGGATCATCAACCATGGGTACGCTGTCTGGTGGTGGAAACATCATCATTTCTGTTGGTGAGCAATGCCTTTTAGGCGCAAATGCAGGCCTTGGAATTCCACTGGGAGATCGCTGCACCATTGAATCTGGTCTGTATTTGACGGCTGGATCTAAAGTCAAATTACTCGATAAAGAAGGAGAAGCGGTTGGAACTGTCAAAGCGCGCGAATTGGCGAATGCAGACGATTTACTGTTCCGTCGAAATTCAGTGACTGGCGAGATCGAATGTTTGGCCAATAAGTCAGCGGTTGCGCTCAATTACGAGCTACACACCAACAACTAAGGATTTTTTATGAACTGCCCTGTACTTGAACTGACCGAAGAACTGATTCGACGTGAATCGGTGACACCGAATGATGCCGGGTGTCTCGATGTTCTGGGTTCGCGACTTGAGCGTCTAGGTTTCGAGCTTGAGCGAATGGATAGACAGGGTGTCTCAAATTTGTGGGCAACCTTTGGGAATCAAGGACCAATGGTG
>CACAXU010000008.1 GCA_902536515.1 uncultured Litorivicinus sp.
GCATCGGATATACCGGTGATCACAAAACTGATAACCACCAGGATAGGTAAAGCCACACATAGTGCGGCAATGACTGTGGTAAAGAGCAATTTGTTGGGCAGATTGAATGGCCAACGAACTGGTGGGTCACTTGAAGCTATTGCCAACCGGCGCGATCCATTAATTTGACAGCCTGCTTGTTATTGACCCCCAAGATGCTCAAATTCAAAACATCTGATTTGAATTTGCCCAATGATGCAATCGTGGCCGAGGGAGCAACAGCCTCTACGACTGGGTACTCATGATTTATTTCAGCATAATATGCTTGCGCTTCTTCTGACACCATGAATTCCAGTAGCCGAATGGCTTCGTCACGATTTTTGGCATATTTGGTTACCCCGATCGCAGACACATTGATATGCGAACCTCGACGATCTTGGTTTGGCCAGAACACACCCAATTTGGAAACTACCTCACGGTCTTTTAATTTCTTTGAGTCAATCAACCGGCCAAAATAATAAGTATTCGCAATAGCCAGGTCACATTGACCCGCAGCGGCAGCACGAAGCTGATCAGTATCCCCGCCAGTTGGTTTGCGAGCCAAATTAGATACCAAGCCTTCAGCCCATTTTTGGGTAGCCTCCGAACCGTTCGCTTCGATCATTGAAGCCACGAGCGACTGATTATAAATGTTGTTCGATGATCGAATACAAATACGATTTTTCCATTGAGAATCAGTTAACGCCTCATAGGTCGAAAGCTCGGATGGATTCACACGGTCCTTTACGTAAAAAATCGGACGTGCCCGAACCGTCAAACCAAACCATTGATTATCCGGATCCCGAAGGTTTACAGGAATTTTCTCAGCAAGAATAGCGTTTTTAACCGGTGAGAGGACCCCTGCCATTTTTGCGCGATGGAAATTCCCTGCGTCAACAGTAACCAGGACATCAGCTGGTGTTGCAGCTCCCTCTGCCTGAATTCGAGACAACAACGCATTTGCTTTACCAGTGATCAGGTTAACTTCGATTCTGGTTTGTTCGGTAAAGCGATCGAGAAGCGGAACGATAAGCGCATCTTTTCGTGAGGAGTACACATTAACCTCTCCCGCCATCATGGGGCCTGTGAGGATAAGAGCGATCAGGGTTAGCACAATTTGAGGGGTACGCATTCATTTCTCCGCGAATTTCACACGGATAATAGATTAATGCAATCTAAAATTTAATACAATACATTCGCATTTAGATTTGCGAGATCAATCTACTTCTGACCAGCCGATTCCAACCAATTGGTTTGCCTTGAATAGCATTGCGCGAAGTTCTTCGACACCATCCACCTGGGCTCGAAAATACAGAACATCGTAAACCTCACCACCTTTGATGTAGTGGTCCGCCAAAGTGGTTCCACGATCAACATTCGTAGCGGGCCCGAGAATCTCGAGTACCTCAACTTTCGTCTGCCCTACCTCAACCTTTGCAAGTTGATCAGCATTCAGCTCAAGCACAATATCATTCGTTGTTGCCGGCTCTGGAACGACCGTCTTTTCCTCAGAATGTGCGGCTTCCATCGTTGGTTCAGCTATCGCGGAGTCTTCATCCGACGTCCAAAATTTCATATCGGATGTCCACGATTCCGGAATCATTGAACACGCTGTCAGACTGAAAGATATCAAGAGAATAATAAGTAATCGCATGTTAAACCCTTTCTTTTTGAATGCTGCTATTGAACAGCAACCAAGCGCTGTTGTCGCTCTAAACGATCAAACCTAAAATATCGGCTGCCCATTAATCCACACCGATTCGAGGGTTTGGCCCCGAAACGTTACAAAATCGGACACGTTCCCACGAATAATCGCCCCCTGGTTCGTTAAGCCAAGCCACGATGCAGGTCGCGTACTTGTCATTGCTGCGATTTCTGGCCATTCCAATCCAAATTGACGCAAGGTATTCACAGTGATTTCTGCAGTGGCAGCACTTCCTGCCAGTGTTCCATCGCTCAAACGCACAACATCATCTTTTTTGAATACCCGATGCGTTCCCAACTGATATTCGCCATCAGGCATGCCAGCAGCAGAGGTGGAATCAGTCACAGAATACAAGTGCAAGATTTGCTTCCTCGCTAACTGAAAACATGGTTCTGTAACATGAACTCCATCGCAAATGATTTCCGAATACCGAGCCGTTAAAAGTGCAGCTTGTGAAACCCCAGGACAACGATGATGAACGCCAGTCATTGCGTTAAAGAGGTGCGTGGCCCCAGCCCCACGTTCGAACAACTCACAAGAGCGATGATAGTCACATCCTGAATGCCCAATCTGCAGTTTCACGGCAAATTCTTCAGCAAGCACAGGAAGAATGCCATCTGGGTCTTGTTCTGGCGCATAGGTCATGACGCGGACGATGCCAGACTCAAACCACGACCGAACCTTCGATGGGTCAACACGACGTGTCAATGCGGGTTGCGCACCAAGCTTCCCTTCACTCAAATACGGTCCCTCGAGATGAATACCAAGGCAACGAGCTTCAGAATGATCGCGGTTGTGCATTACGACTTTTGTAGCCTCGATTACTTGATCAATCGATGCGTCGTCGGCGGTCACAGTCGTCGCCAAAAATGCAGTGAGTCCGTATCGAGCATGCGTACGGGCAAGCTGTCGGATGCCATCCATCCCGTCCATGACGTCTCCACCACCTCCGCCGTGAATATGGCAGTCAATAATTCCGGGTAGAACAATTCGGTCTTCCACTTGGGTTGACTTGGATAGGGATTGAATGGTCGCACCAAATTCAATCGATCCTCTGAACACCCCATGCGGAGTCACAAGATGACCAGTTAACTCAGGCATATGACTCCCAGCAGTCAATCGTTAATTGCTGTCGATGTTGATCTATATAGGCAAGACCATCAAGTGCATCGCCCTGCGGCTCAACCACTTGATAGCCTAACGATTGGATTCGGGGTGAATAAATAGCAGATAGACCGCCAACGAGGGTGATGGGAAGATGTTTTGGAAAATCTTGGAGCAAATCAATCAACGCCGTCAATCCCTCTGAAACGATATCGGCACTCAAAGAGACTTGACCCTCGGCCTCGACGATTATTTTGGCCAATGAGGCAAATTGTCGAGGCTGAGCGGTATTCGCAAATTCCATCCATTGAGTCACTGATTGACCAATAGCCAGTCGATCAATCAAAACCTGATGCGATTGATCAATTAGACCTCGATCAACTAGGCGAACCAGTTCCTGCAGAAAGCGCAACCCAATCCAAGCGCCACCACCCTGGTCGGCCAGCATAAAACCAAAACCGCCCCGTCGTAACAGTTGCTGAGATTCGTCCAACCACGCAAGGACAACACCTGTCCCGACAGTCAGACAGCCGCCAGGCGTTCCGCAATGCGCACCAAACAACCCAGAGTCGCGGTCTGAAACCAACAACGTCTTACAGGGAGGATTGAATAAAAATGCTGATCTCTGTTTGGCATACTCTGATCCTGCCAGACCCGCAACGCATTTCACAGGCATCGGCATGTCAGCTAGAGTGATTGCCTGCATGATCTGTTCCCAGCAAACATCAGCCCCGAGGCCCAGGTTTGAAGGGCCAGTCACGACCTCTGATATAACCGTCTGATCTGCTTGACTGAGAAACCGAACCCGAGTCTTGGTACCGCCTCCATCAATCAACGCAATCAGGTTCATACCAAGTGTCCATATCCTTGCCATAATTCCGGAAGCGCTCGTGTCACTACCGCAGGCGGAGCAATTCCATTAAACTGCGTAGCGCTTGCCAAGGTATATGCCCCCATCTCATGGAAGACAATCACATCGTTCATGTTCAGTATCGGCAATTCAGGGTAGCGACCGAGCTCATCAATCGAATCACAGGTCGGTCCCGCAAATACGCAAGGAGATAACTCATCACTCGAGGTGAAGACTGACATTCGATACTGCGTTCCATCGAACAACCGACCGGACTGTGCTCCATAAACACCATCATCGAGGTAAAACCACCAACCATCACGACGCTTCGCACGGCCAACGACTTTGCAAACCAAAGCCATCGATGGCGCTGAGATCGCCCGACCAGGCTCCGCCACGATTTCCAGATGCTTAGGGACTCGCTTAAGGACCTCACGAATCGGACGACAAAATGCGTCGAGATTGACTGCCTCACCAATGTAATGCGCTGGGAAACCACCGCCAATGTCAATTCGAAGAATTTCGGGCAGGCCCTCATTTTTGATCTGCTCACACAAATCCAAACAAACATCGAGGGCGTCTGCGTGTGTATTTGCAGTCGCGGCCTGTGACCCCACATGAAAGCAGAGGCCATCAACCCGAATCCCAGAATCATTAGCCACATCCAAAATACTCAACGCATCAAGTCGCGGTGCTCCAAACTTGCGACTCAGATCAATTGGAGCATCTGGGGCAATAAAGGATAATCGCAACATTACCCGAATCGAGTGCCGATACGGGATCAATTTCCATAACTCATCCACATTGTCCACAACAAAGGTGGTGACACCGGCGGCGACCGCTTTTTCGATCTCGGTCTCTGTTTTGATCGGATGAGTATGAATCATCCGTGATGCGTGGATCCCCACGTGCTCGAGCATCTTGATCTCAGCTGCACTTGCTACGTCAAAACACCCGCCCTCATTGGCCACGGTTTGTAACAAGCCCGGATAAGGATTCGATTTCACTGCGTAATATAAGTTGACTTCCGGGAGTGCGCTCGACAGTTCATTCCACTGCCGACGACAGATTTCGGGGTCAAATACCAACGAGGGTGTTGACTCAATTAAACCAAGCCAAGTCGATGCAGATTCACGCGGAAAGACATTGATCAAAATCAAATCCTCAAATCGATTTAGGACCGCGGCATCATAGAGAAATTGACTGAAATTTCAAGGATATTAAGCAATATCCGCCATATGACCACTCGCTTCAAGCCACTGCTTCCGATCTGATGCTCGCTTCTTACCCAGCAACCTATCCATCACTTCATCTGTCCCGGCTGACGCATCCGAGTCGTCAAGGACCAACTGCACCAGTCGCCTTGTATCAGGATCCATGGTCGTCACGCGTAACTGGCCTGGATTCATCTCGCCCAATCCCTTGAAGCGAGTCACACTAATTTTTCCCGTCCGTTTGTCTGCACTCAAGCGATCCAAAATACCTTGCTTCTCGGCATCGTCAAGCGCGTACAACACCTCTTTACCCACATCGATCCGGTATAGCGGAGGCATTGCAACGAAGACATGGCCCTGCTCAACAAGCGGCCTGAAGTGCTTCACGAATAACGCACAAAGAAGCGTCGCGATATGAAGTCCATCACTATCAGCATCAGCCAAAATGCACACTTTGCCGTATCTAAGACCTGTAAGATCTGAAGAACTCGGGTCGACACCAAGCGCGACTGTGATGTCATGGACTTCATGCGAAGCCAAGATCTCGTCTGACTGGACTTCCCAGGTATTTAAGATCTTGCCACGAAGCGGCATCACTGCTTGAAATTCACGATCACGTGCTTGCTTCGCCGAACCGCCAGCAGAATCACCCTCCACCAGGAACAGTTCACCGGCAAGTGCATCACCACTTGCACAGTCTGCAAGCTTACCTGGTAGAGCTGGTCCTTGTGTGACTTTTTTGCGCGCGACCTGCGTCCTTGATTTCATGCGGCGCTGTGCTGCTGCAATGGCAATTTCCGCTAATTGATCGCCAATCGCGGTATTGGAATTCAGATACAAACTGAAGGCATCGCGGACAACACCACTGACAAATACTGCACACTCGCGCGAACTCAATCGCTCTTTGGTTTGCCCGGAAAACTGAGGATCCTCGACTTTGACGCTCAACACATAAGAACATCGTTCCCATAAATCATCTGGGGACAGTTTCAGCCCACGTGGAATCAGATTTCGGAACTCACAGAATTCGCGTAGTGCGTCCATTAAGCCTGTCCTCAAGCCATTCACGTGCGTGCCGCCTTGCGCAGTCGGAATCAGATTGACATATGACTCTGTGACTAACTCACCACCCTCTGGCAACCAAGTCAATGCCCATTCCACCTCTTCACGCTCCGCAGAAAAAGCACCTGTGTACGGAGTCTCTGGCACCACCAAAGACTCACTGATCTCCGACTGCAGATAATCAGTCAGACCATTCTCAAAGCACCAGCTTTCCGACTCGCCAGTTTTTTCCTCGTTCAAACAAATTGTCAGGCCTGAACACAAAACGGCTTTTGCTCGTAATAGGTGACGCAAACGCACCACAGATATATTTGCAGAATCGAAATATTGTGGGTCGGGTTTGAAACGCACAGTCGTACCCACGTCTTTCTTCAAACATGAGCCGACTTCATTCAATTCACGAACTTTATCACCGTTGGCAAATCCAATGTGATATCGCTTCCCATCGCGACGAACTTCAACATCAACTGCTGTCGACAATGCATTCACCACGCTCACGCCTACACCATGCAAACCACCAGAGAATTGGTAATTCTTGTTAGAGAACTTGCCTCCAGCGTGAAGCTTTGTGAGTATCAGCTCAACACCTGGGATACCTTCTTCAGGGTGAAGATCAACAGGCATACCTCGCCCGTTATCGCTTACAGAGATAGACCCATCAGACAAGAGCACAACAGCGATGCGATTTGCGTGACCAGCAAGCGCCTCATCTACGGAGTTATCGATTACCTCTTGTGCCAAATGATTTGGACGGGTTGTGTCTGTGTACATGCCTGGGCGGCGTTTGACAGGATCTAGTCCTGAAAGGACTTCAATATCCTGTGCCTGATAACTCATTCGTGTTGATTCCGTATGCTGATAGATCGGCGAGGCCGTGATGCAAACAATAGGAGAGCCATTCGCTTAAAAACTGATCCAATTGCTCTCGCTCGTTCGGTTGGACCATGGACGGATTTGGATAGGGATATGCGCCTTGGATAAAGTCCGATGAACTCTCGTCTGTCACTTCGGCCAGATGCAAATCATGATAAAGCCGAACTGTAAATGCAGGCAAAGGAACCCAGGTACGTCCTCCGCGCAACAAACTGCACTGACTTTCACACAATCCCGTGTAGGGCCCAAGATCGGTAAAACGCATCCTCACAAGACAGTCTTGGCCACCAAAAGGTAATACAAACTGAAGGTTATCCTCTGGACCAAACCGACGCGCAAGACGCAACAGCAAACTGTAGTTCAATCCACAGCTTGCATGATGCTTCTTTAAATTCGGTACGTGGCGCGCCTTCTGAGACAAGTCACTCTCCTTCCTGTAAATACGAATAGTTCATTTTGAGCCATTGTAATCCGATGATTGCAGCCCCGTTGTTTACCTTTCCAGTCTGCAATGCTTCTAGGGCTGACGCAATGGAAATCACATGGACTTTGAGATCTTCGTGCTCTTCAGCTTGACCTCGGTACGAAGAGATTCCAGAGACATCGCAGGGCGCAAAAAATAAATGTATCAACTCGTTGGAGCCACCAGGACTAGGATAGTAGGTAAATAAAAGGTCGGGATCATTGAGAAGCTCGAGTCCAGTCTCTTCAAGCACTTCCCGATGACAAGTTTGTAATGGAGATTCGTTGTCGTCACAAATTCCCGCCACCCATTCAAGCATCCAAGGACTGTCGTCCAAATCTGACATGGCAGCACCAATCCGAAACTGCTCCACCATCACAAGCTCTCTGCGCGTTATATCACACAAAATCACAACAACGGCGGGCGTTCGAATGAATAGCTCCCGATGCATGGGTCCAATCAACTCAGCTTGGTACCCGCGATGCGTCACCGTCAGTTGGTCTAATTGAAAAAAGCCATCAGCTAAACGAGTGGTCGCTCGAAGGTCCCAATCATTCGCTCCGAATTGCGGATTCGGCCATTCAGCCATTATTCCCCCAGAGCGCCCAAAAATGGTTCACAGGTCCATGTCCTTCACCAACATTCAACTGATCAGCAGCGGCAATCGCGCCGCTGATGTAATCCTTCGCTTTGGCCACAGCAACATCAACCGGATGCCCCTGCCCCAAATACGATGCTAAAGCGCTTGAGAGGGTACAACCAGTTCCATGAGTGTTTGTTGTTGCAACTCTCGCAGTGTCAAACCACTGGGCTTGGCTCTCAAACATCAGCAGATCTGGAGATTCTTCCCCCGAAAGATGGCCACCTTTCAATATCACCGCTTGTGGGCCAAGAGCAAGAAGAGCTCGCGCGTGAGAAAGCATGATATCGCGATCATATGCTTCGGTGACGCTGAGCAGATCGGCGGCCTCTGGTAGATTCGGTGTAATCACAGTGGCCTGAGGAATCAGAACGTCACGCAAGGCTGCAATCGCATCCGCATGTAATAAACGATCCCCACTCTTCGCGACCATCACTGGATCAACCACTAAAGGGCATGACAGGGTTTCTAGAAATTTTGTAACCGCCTTAGTTACCTCGGGAGTTCCAAGCATGCCCACTTTCACTGCATCAATCCGAATATCGCGCGCAACTGTTCGCATTTGCTGCTCCAAAAAATCAATAGGAACTGGGTAGATCGCGTCAACACCGACAGTATTCTGCGCTGTGAGCGCTGTAATCACGCTAAGACCATATGCGCCTGTGGCTGAAATTGCTTTCAAATCTGCCTGAATCCCAGCTCCGCCACCCGAGTCCGAGCCAGCAATTGTTAGAATATTTGCGTACATTTTCCTTCCTAAGTTTAAGACAGTGTAGCCGGTTTTAGGGCAAATCCGGGTATACTTCAGCGTATGAAAAAATTAGTGATCACTCTTATAATTAGTGCAAACCTGTTCCTCGGAGCTTGTGGGCAAACTGGGCCGCTATTTCTGCCCGATCAACCCGATAAAACAGTCGACGGCCGCTAGTCATGGATCATTTTCAGTACCGTGACGGTACGCTGTTCGCCGAAGAGGTCTCTGTTTCCAACATTGCCTCACAATTTGGAACACCGTGTTTCATTTATTCTAGGGCAACGCTAATCAGACACCTTCATGCCTATGCGGGTTCATTGTCAGATATTTCGCACTTAATTTGTTATGGCATGAAAGCAAACTCCAACCTTGCGGTCCTGCAAATATTGGCGAAAGAGGGGGCAGGTTTCGACATCGTCTCCGTCGGAGAACTCGAACGTGTTCTCAAGGCTGGCGGCGATCCTGCCAAAGTTGTGTTCTCAGGTGTTGGAAAGCAAGACTTCGAACTGCGACGCGCCCTTGAAGTTGGAATTCACTGTTTTAACGTCGAGTCACTTGCGGAGCTCTATCATCTGAATGCGATAGCGATGGAGACAGGGAAAGTTGCGCCTGTGTCACTGCGCATTAATCCTAATGTCGACCCAAAGACCCACCCCTATATTTCAACAGGATTGAAAGCCAATAAATTCGGTATCGCACAGGAGGATGCGATCGCAGCGTATCGTCACTCCAGTGAATTACCTGGATTGAGTCCTGTCGGAATCGATTGTCACATTGGTAGCCAGCTGACCGACGTGTCACCACTAATTGAGTCACTGGATAAATTATTGAATCTCATCGACCAGCTCGCCGATATAGGAATTCAGTTAAAGCACATCGATCTTGGCGGTGGGCTCGGCGTAACCTACGACCAAGAAACACCACCGCACCCGTCTGAATATTTAGCATTAGTCAAAAAGCGGTTAGCTGGGCGTGATCTCACCTTAATCCTTGAGCCTGGACGTTCGATTGCGGCCAATGCAGGCATATTCGTTACCAAAACGATTTTGACAAAAAAAAATCAAGACCAGCATTTTGCGATCGTCGATGGCGCAATGAACGACTTCATCAGACCAAGCCTTTACGGTGCTTGGCAAAAAATCATTCCCGTTGATACTACTGAGAAAACAGGTCAAATTGAGGCTAGTTTTGACATCGTTGGGCCAGTATGTGAATCCGGAGATTTCTTGGGTAAAGAGCGGCGCTTAAGACTACAAGAGGGTGATCTACTCGCAGTCAGGTCCGCTGGTGCATATGGCTTTGTCATGGGATCCAATTACAACACTCGCGGGAGGGCGCCGGAGATCCTGGTCGATAAAGATCAAGTTCATCTCATCCGTGAGCGAGAGACGATTGATAGTCTCTGGGCGCTTGAACATACGGTGGATGACTAGTGCGCGTTCATTTCACAAAAATGCACGGTCTGAGTAATGACTTCGTCGTCATTGATGCAGTTAGTCAGCATGTCAGCTTACGATCAGGCCAGATCCAAAAGTTGGCTGATCGCAATACAGGTATCGGCTTTGATCAACTGTTATTAATCGAGCCACCATCGAGGCCTGACGCGGATTTTGACTATCGCATCTTTAATTCAGACGGCGGCGAAGTTGAGCATTGTGGAAATGGTGCGCGCTGTTTTGCTAAATTTGTGACTGATCGAGAATTGACAACCAAAGCTGTCATCACCGTGAATACAGCATGCGGCTTAATTGAGCTTTCACTAACAGAGACAGGCCTTGTCCGCGTCAACATGGGGCAACCAGCGCTTGATTCAAAAATGCTTCAATACAAGGGGCCTCCAGATCCCGGTCAGACACACACAGTCGTGCTTGAGACACCCGATGGATCGCGATCCTTTGGATTGATTAGTATGGGCAATCCTCATGCCGTGACCGTCGTAGATTCTGTCGACACGACTGCTGTCGCTGATATTGGCCAAGCGGTTCAAAACTCGCCGCAATTTCCAGATTCAGTGAATGTTGGGTTCATGGAAATCATATCCCCGAAGGAAATCCGACTGCGCGTTTTTGAGCGAGGCGTCGGTGAAACACTGGCCTGCGGAACGGGTGCCTGTGCTGCGATGACCTATGGCCGCCTACTCGGACAGCTCGATTACAATGTGATTGTTGCAACTCGAGGCGGAAACCTTCAGATTGAGTGGCAAGGAGAGGGGTACGATTTGATGATGACCGGTCCTGCCGAATCTGTTTTTGAAGGAGAATTTCGCCTGTGACAATCACAGCTGATAAGATCGCAGAATACCTACAGGATCATCTAGATTTCTTTGAACAGCACCCCGAGCTCGTTCGGGAACTCAGACTCCCCACAAAATCCGGCGATGCGATCTCTTTGGTTGAATTTCAATTACGGAGATTGCGTGATCACATCCGCCAACTCGAAAAAGAAAATGATCATATGATCGAGACTGCGCGAATTAACAGTGTGTTATTTGAAAAAACTCGGTCGCTTGTTTTGTCACTACTAGATGCGCGAGATTTGGCTGATCTGGCAATCGTGCTTGATGAAAAGCTTGCCAATGGATTCGATATCCCAGTGGTGCGGCTTCTATTGTCAGACCAATTCAACATAGTCGACGGGTTATCTCTGATTCAACCTGTTAAAGCAGAATCACTCGAAGAGGGCGGCAAACTTGCACAAACCGTCTCTGATAAAGCACCGTCAATTGGACGCCTAACAAGAGCTCGTCGATCAGCATTATTCGGGAAGGACGCTGACACGATCGCAAGTTCTGCGACGCTTGCACTGATCCGAGGTCACACCTATGGTTTGCTCGCTCTCGGTCATCCAGATCCCGCTCATTTCCAATCCAATCAAGACACACTCTTCCTCGATCACATCGGTGAGGCGCTTGCGTTGATCCTTCCTCGGCTTCTCAATAAGGTGAACTAATTCATGACGTTTCACGCATTCGTCACACAATATCTTGATGACATGCGTAAGACGCAGCGACGGAGCAAAAAAACGATCGAGGCCTATGCACGCGATCTCCAACAGGCAATCGGTTTTTTTGGAGAAGACGCCGAGATCCAATCACTTGATACACTTTCCGTCATTGGCTGGGTCCGATCATTGAGCGCACAACGCATCGCTGGACGCTCAATTGGTCGCAAACTATCCGCGCTACGCGGAGTATTCCAAGAGGCGATAAGTCAACGGTTGATCAAAGCAAATCCTGCAGTCGATGTCAGACCGCCAAAGGTCGGAAAACATCTGCCCTATGCGTTGAGCCCAGACTGCATGCAACGCTTACTGGACTTTCCGATTAACCCAAACGATATCGAAGCAATTCGAGACCAAGCAATTTATGAATTACTTTATTCGTCCGGCCTTCGACTTGCTGAAGTTTTAGGCCTGACCGTCAAAGATGTGCATGGAAACCCAGAAGAAATCAAAGTACTAGGCAAAGGAAGTAAGGAGCGGATTGTCCCAGTGGGTTTTAAGGCAAGAGAGGCGTTATCAAAGTGGCTAAAAAAACGGCCTGAGTGGGATCATAGTCACACTGACCAGGCATTTATCACCAAAAGAGGACTGAGCGTTTCGCCACGAACTGTTCAGCGGCGTCTCAACCTTCGCGCGCAAGCAGCTGGTCTCGACCAACATGTGCATCCCCATGCGCTAAGACATTCGGCTGCGACACATCTTCTCGAATCCTCAGGGGATCTTCGTGCAATCCAGGAGTTTCTTGGACATCAAAGCCTTTCGACGACACAGATCTACACACACCTCGATTTTCAGCATCTCGCAGAGGTTTATGACAAAGCGCATCCTAGGGCAAAGACAAAATCATGAAGTCAATTCGTGCGCTGACCTTTGATCTCGATAACACCCTTTGGGAAACCGATTTATCAATTTTTAAAGCAGAGGATGCAATGGCATCTCATCTGCGTCGTCTGTCGCCACCCGACTGGATGGAAGGATTTAGTCTCGACACATTTCGTGCAGTCAGGAAACAAATTGTTGAGGAACAACCTGCTATTGCGCATAACCTGACGGTAGTCCGTCGAGAAACGTTGATTCGTTGGTTTGAAAACCAAGGCGCGACAAAATCGATTGCTGAAAAGCTGGCAAGCGAGGGGTTTCGCATATTCTATGAGGAACGACAAAAGGTTGAACCCTATCCAGACACCGTCGAAACACTTGAGATATTGGCAAAGACATATCCCCTCGCAGCTATTACCAATGGCAACGCGGATTTGATGGCAATGCCCTTGGGACGATATTTTCAGTTCTCATTACAGTCTCAGCACTTCCCGAAGCCAAAACCGGACCCAGTTATGTTCGAAGAAGCGCTCAAACGGCTCTCTATTCAGCCAAACGAGTGTCTGCATATCGGTGACGATATTGAACATGATGTGATCGGTGCGAACCGATTAGGCATTCGAACCGTCTGGTTCAACACCCGCGCTCTAGTCATAGAAGAAGATGTTCCTGCTGATCACACCATCACGAACCTTAAGCAACTCCTCGATATACTTAAATAACTCGGTTAATTGGTGCGCCCTCGATAAAGGCTTCAAGATTCGCCTGCATGATATCGACGATCCGTTGCCGTGACTCACGGCTAGCCCATGCGGAATGTGGAGTGATGACTAGATTCGGATGCTGGCAGTTAAGAAGCCTAGAATCTTTCGCTGGCGGCTCTGTGGTCACGACGTCAAGGCCGGCACCTGCCAAATGCTCTGACTCAAGCGCATCGCAAAGCGCATCTTCATCAACCAAACCACCACGCGCTGTATTAATCAAAAATGAACCCGGTTTCATTTTCTGAAACGCATCACGATCCATCATTTTTTTAGTTTGTGCGTTCAATAAACCATGCAGACTGACGAAATCTGATTGCTCTAGGAGCGTATCAAAATCGACCCGCTGGCTCCTATCACCATAATCGACACCGTCACGGCCCATCACAAGTACACGCATACCAAAGGCCTCGGCAAGTTTGCCAACAGCTTGACCCAATTCACCATAGCCGACCAAACCAAGCGTACGGCCCGCGAGATCAATAATTGGATAATCCATCAGACAGAACATTGGACTCTCTGACCATCGTCCTGTCTTGACATCATTTCGATATCGTTCGGCTTGAGTTGCTACCATCAACATCAACATCAACGTATGCTGGCTCACTGACGGTGTGCCATAAGCCGTGACATTGCAAACGACAACCCCATAATCAGCTGCGGCCTGCTTATCAACATTGTCCGTACCCGTCGCTGACACCAAAATTAACTTCAGACCGGATGCCGCCGCGAAGTGAGCGCGCTCAAATTTCACTTTATTTAAGATAACCACCTCAAATCCCTGAATTCGCTCAGTGACGCGTTCAGGAGAAGTCGCATCATGAGTGACAAACTCTGAAGTCGCACCCGAAAATTTTTCAAAGTCCAACTCTTCAGGTTTCATCGATTGGTAGTCAAGGAATACAGCGCGCACGTTTTTTCTCTCATTTCTCAGGAAGTCGAAAAGTGTACGCAAATTCACAAATAAAAAAAGGGCGGCAAAGCCGCCCCAACAATGTCCCAAAGGAGGATATTTAAGAACGCATAGTGAATTCAGGGTAGGCTTCCATTCCCATTTCAGAAACATCTACACCATTAATCTCTTCTTCTTCTGTAACTCGAATGCCCATGATCGCTTTCAAGATGAACCAGACGACTAGTGAAACAATGAACGTAAAAGCAAAGATGCTAACTATACCCAAGATCTGAGCGCCCATGGTTGCGTCAGAATTTGACAACAAGACCGCAAACAGACCCCAAATTCCTGCCACACCATGGACTGAGATAGCTCCGACAGGATCGTCAATCTTCATTCTATCAAGAGAGAGGATTGAAAAAACAACGATCACTCCACCAACAACACCGATTATTGTCGCTAGCAACGCAGTTGGCGCCAATGGCTCAGCAGTAATGGACACAAGGCCGGCAAGTGCGCCGTTAAGAGCCATCGACAAATCAGCCTTGCCGAATATAACTTTAGTTACAACAGCTGCAGCAATAGCTCCACCAGCAGCGGCCATATTGGTGTTCAAAAATACCTGAGCAACAGCATTTGCTTCATCAACATTGGAAACCATTAATTCCGATCCACCATTGAATCCGAACCACCCAAGCCACAGAATAAACGTGCCAAGAGTTGCCAACGGCATGTTACAGCCAGGTATCGCGTTTATTTCACCATTGGGGCCATATTTTCCTTTGCGTGCCCCCAAAACAATGACACCCGCCAAAGCTGCGGCTGCACCACACATGTGGACGATGCCTGATCCAGCAAAATCACTAAATCCAGCCTCTGACAAAAAGCCGCCGCCCCAGCTCCACGAACCTTGGATCGGGTAGATGAATCCTGTAAACACTATTGCGAACGCTAAAAATGTAAATAACTTCATTCTCTCAGCGATTGCGCCAGAAATAATTGACATACCAGTCGCAACGAAAACAACCTGGAAGAAGAAGTCAGATCGACCTGAATAGTAAGGAGCATCATCCCCACCAGCAATGACTACATCGGCAGTGTTTTCGTCACCAATCAGGAATCCAATGTCTGGTATGACTCCACTCCAAGAATCATTGATGTACATGAGGTTGTAGCCGATTACCAAATACATAACCGACGCTATTGAATATAAAAGAATGTTTTTGGTTAGGATAGTGGTCGTGTTCTTTGCCCTGACCATGCCGGCTTCGAGCATAGCGAAACCTGCGGCCATCCACATTACGAACGCACCCATTAAAAGAAAATAAAATGTATCGAGGGCGTAGGCCAACTGGGCCAGATCGCCGCTCACAGTAGCTAAATCGTTCACTATAACTCTCCTGCGAAGTGTGTCTTTGATCGAATTGTGTAGTTGTGCGCTTACAACGCTTCGTTTCCTGATTCACCGGTACGAATTCTGATAGCCTGCCCGAGGTCGACCACAAAAATCTTACCGTCTCCAATCTTGCCCGTATTTGCTGCTTTCGAAATCGCATCAATCACCTGATCAACCTGATCATCTGTAGTAGCAACCTCGATTTTCACCTTTGGCAGGAAATCAACGACGTATTCCGCACCCCGATACAACTCGGTGTGCCCCTTCTGACGACCGAAGCCTTTCACTTCAGTGACAGTGATGCCTTGCATGCCAATATCTGACAATGCTTCTCTGACATCATCTAACTTGAACGGTTTGACAACCGCCGTTACCAGTTTCATGTATAGCTCCTTACTAACAAGACCCCAACCGGAGGAAAAACCTCTTGGTGAGCGACATTGCAGACAACGTGCCAATCAATCACTTCGCAGGAGATTGAGGGTTCTGGCGGGTTCTTCCCCTTCAGAAAGCACCGAAATTGCGCACACCATGAACTTTAACGGCTTTCACGGCACTAAAATAGTGCGAGCTGTATGAGATGAAATTTTTTCTGATCGCCCGCATCATAAAGTCGGAACTCGGAAGGAGACAGACCATGCTGAATAAAGATGCGTTTAATGACATCGCCACGAAGATTTCTGAAGCATTGCCAGAGCCTGCTCGAAAAATGCAGGCCCAATTTAAGCAGCAGGCAGAAGATTTAATCGTGCAAGGACTAAAAGATCTCAACGTTGTGACGAGAGAAGACTACGACAAGCAGACTGAAAAACTGTCAAAAGCTGAAGCAAAATTAGCAGAACTCGAAACACGGCTTGCTGCACTCGAGAAATAAGATCTCAGAGCATACTATGAGGCATTGCATTTTACTGTATATAATTACAGTATGTTTGCAGAGCTTTGTTGTACATCTAATTTCACTTTCTTAACAGGCGCATCACATCCTGAAGAATATGTGGTGCGCGCTCATGCTCTTGGTTACTCAGGGATTGGTGTTACCGATGAAGCCTCTGTATCTGGCGCTGTTCGTGCACATCTCGCCTCACAAATGTTGAATATTCCAATGGTGCATGGATCGCGGTTCCAGATCGATAAGCAACTTGAGCTGACGTTTCTTGCATCGAACAGAAAGGCTTGGGGAGAACTCGGACAACTGATTTCACTTGCTCGACGACGATCATCAAAAGGTGCATATCAGTTAACGCGACGTGACTTAATTGGGTATACAGACACACTATTATGTCTGTGGCACCCACATCCTCAAGCATTGGACTGGACTTCTCAAATCGAAAGCTTGTCTTATGCCTTTAGAGGACGATTTTGGATTGCAGCTCACTTACCCGAATCTGGGTATCAAGCCGATCTAGCTGAACGTATCGATCTCACAGCATTTGAGTGGAACTTACCTGTTGTAGCAACACAGCGACCTCTGATGCATATCCGTCAGCGTTTAAAGCTACAACATACTCTAACAGCGATCCGGCTTGGTGCCCCGATTATTGAAATCGTAGATCAATTAGAGCGATCAAGTGAACGTACTCTAATGAATCAGCACGGACTAGAGCAGCGATATCCGAGCACTTGGCTCCACGAATCACTCAATATTCTAGACCGATTCGACTTTTCATTAAGTGATTTACGTTACGAATACCCGAAAGAGATTTGTCCACCACAATACAATAATGAACAAGCATTCTTGCGAGATCTGGTATTCGAAGGAGCAAAGCGACGCTGGACGCAAGGAATACCCGACAACATCACCCGCCTGATCGAAAAAGAACTCACAATCATCGAAGAGATGAACTATGCCTGCTACTTCCTGACTGTGCACGATATCGTAGCTTATGCTCGCTCTCAAAACATCCTTTGTCAGGGCAGAGGCTCTGCTGCAAATTCTGTGGTCTGCTATTGTCTTTTTATTACAGAAGTTGATCCAAGTCGCGTATCCGTATTATTTGAGCGCTTTGTATCTAGAGAGCGTAACGAGCCACCCGATATTGACGTAGATTTTGAGCATCATCGGCGAGATGAAGTCATTCAGTATGTTTATCGGAAATATTCCAAAGAACGAGCAGCGCTTGCCGCGGCCTTCATCACCTACAAAAAACGTTCAGCAATTCGGGATGTCGGTAAAGCCTTGAATCTACCAATTGATTTAATTGAAGCGCTATCTGGAAGTCTCGCATGGTGGGATAAAAAAGACGCGATGATTGAACGCTTTGCTGAACTCGGAATCGATCCACAAGGTCCTCAAATTCAACTATTGACCGAATTAGTGACAGAAATCTTGGGCTTCCCGAGACATCTCACACAGCATGTCGGAGGGTTCGTTATTTCACGCGGCCCACTCTCTGAATTGTGTCCTATAGAAAATACAGCCATGCAAGACAGGACCTGCCTACAATGGGATAAAGATGATATTGACGCACTGGGGCTGCTCAAAGTTGATATTCTCGCACTCGGAATGCTGACCGCAATTCGCGGAAGTTTAGAGCTTGCGCTCCAATATCAGACAACCCATCGACCCCGTAACGGACGATATCAACATCCTCCTCATTCGATCGCCGAGATCCCACCAGAAGATTCCTTGGTCTATGACATGCTGTGCCAAGGAGATGCAATTGGTGTTTTCCAAGTTGAGTCCAGAGCTCAACTTGCCATGCTTCCTCGACTTAAACCACGGACCTATTACGATCTTGTAGTTGAAGTTGCCATTGTCAGACCTGGACCAATTCAAGGCGACATGGTGCACCCATATCTCAGACGGCGCGATGGTGTTGATCCCAAAGAAGAACAGCCGAAAGAAATCAGCCAAGTTCTTGATCGAACTCTTGGTGTACCGATTTTCCAAGAACAAGTGATCCAATTGGTAATGGTGGCTGCCGGCTTTAGTGCTGGAGAGGCAGACGCATTGAGACGGGCGATGGCGACTTGGAAAGCGGGAAATGGCTTATCTCATTTCCACGAAAAAATTGTCAGCGGGATGCTGGCACGAGGACATTCTCGCGAGTTTGCTGAGCGCCTCTGTCATCAAATCGAAGGATTTGGAAAGTATGGTTTCCCCGAGTCACATGCTGCGAGCTTTGCATTACTTGTATATTTATCAGCTTGGATCAAATGCCATCTCCCAGCGGCATTCTACTGTGGCTTATTAAACGCCCAACCCATGGGATTTTATACGCCATCGCAACTACTTCAGGATGCCAAACGTCACGGTATCGACATCCGACCGATTGATGTGAATGCATCTGAATGGTTATCAACACTTGAAGATGTAGAAGGGTCTCCATGTATTAGACTAGGTTTGCATCTCATTAAAGGACTACGATTTGAAGTAGCGAACGCACTTGTCAAAGCACGCCGTCATCCTTTTCAGAACCTCAACGACTTTCGAAGCCTTACAGGACTCTCAACAGGGGACTTAGAAATTCTGGCCAGCGCACATGCGTTCCGCTCACTGACTGATAATCGTTTTGATAGTTTTTGGCAACTTGGAGATCAAGAATCGCAATTACCATTATTTCAAGGTGCAATTCAGGCAGTTGAAGGCTTTAGACCACGTATTCCTGAGCTTGGTGAAACGTTAGTCGCCGATTATCAAACCACTGGATTATCACTTGAAGCACATCCGATGAGTTTATTGCGGGATAAATCAGCGTTTCGTATCTGTCGACGGTCATCAGAGCTCGATCGATTGCCAAGACATCCCAATCTTCAAATTTGGGTAGCAGGTATTGTTGCGACACGCCAACGACCAGGTTCAGCCTCTGGTGTGGTTTTCATCACCTTGGAAGATGAAGATGGACAAATTAATTGTCTTGTCTGGCCTTCTCTCGTGGAAACATTCAGACATCAGATCTTAGCCAGCCGTTTATTGAAAGTGAGGGGAAAAGTCCAAGAATCTCACGGGGTCATTCATATCATCGCTGATACCCTAGAAGATGCCAGCGAGTGGCTTGGAGATCTCACACCAAGCTCTCGTGATTTTCACTGAACCAGGTACCGATTGATCCGCAAAACTGTTGACTCGGACAGATCTCCAATCGCTTGTTCAAATTGTAATTGTCGGATGACATGAGTGTATCGCGCCTTTGCAAAATCACGTTCTGCCGCAAATAAATCCTTTTTCGCATTCAACACCTCGACGATATTGCCTGATCCAACGGCATAGGCGGCCTCAGTCGCTTCAACACGACTCGCTGCAGAAACAATCGCCAACTGTTGCGCTTCCACAGTGCGCGCACTCGCTTCGAGATTACGAAATGCTTTCTGCATATTTGCGCGAACTTCACGGCGTACTTTCGCTAAATCCGCTTCTGCTCTGATGACATTTGCTTTAGCCACATCGACCTTTGCAACAGAAACGCCATTGGTATAGATCGGTGCAGACAATGTCACACTCACAACATTACTTCGCGCACTGGCATTCGTCGCTCCTGTATTGCTGCCCGAAGTATCAGATATGGAAAACGTTGACGATAAAGCAAGTGTCGGGTTGGTCTCGGAACGCGCTTCATCAAGTTTTGCCAGCGCACTCTGATGGCTCTCTTGTTTAGCGATGACGTCAGGGTGTTGATCGACTGACATTTCAGGTTGATCATCCAACGATCGATGAAGATCTGCCACGAAGCCCTCTCCTAAATCCAAAAGATCAAGAATTGGAGCGTCAACTAATTGCCTGAGATCCGATCTCGCAGTATCTAACGCAACTTCAGCACTGATTAATCCCACCCTAGATAAATCAAGCTGTGCTCGCGCCTGGTCCACATCAACCCGCGTACCGATACCTACGACTAATCGTTCAGACGCTTGCTCCGACTGACGCTCAAATGCTTCAACTTCCGCTTGGGCGGCAAGCAAATCCTGCTCCGCCGACAGAACAGCGAAATATCGATCCGTCACTGAAATAATATGCGTCTGCCGGTACGCAGCCAACGATGCATCTGCCTCTCGAACCAAGGCGTCCTGGCTTTCGATTTTGGCATCTAGTCCTTGATCATACAAAGGCATACTGAGGGTCATTGACAACGTACCAGTTCGATAAACGTCGTCACTCTTAAGATTCTGAGTTCCCTCTCCTGATACTGACGCACTCGCACTCAAACCGCGACCACGACGAACTTGCTGTCCCAACGCCCCCGAAGCATCACGGGCAGCAATCTGAGCCCGCAATGCGGGATCATTGGCAACGGCTAAATTATAAATATCGGATAAATTCTTGGACTCAGCCATGGCACTTCCCGCCAGGACGAGACCTAACGCGATACTACAGATGCGCATTATGTCAACCTCAATGTGAGCCAGAATGAATTTCGCGGCTAATTCGTTGTATTGCTTCAATCATAGTGGCAGGACGCTGAGGATCAACGTGCTGATTAATACCGTGACCCAAATTAAAAACATGTCCCAGGTTCGGACCGAAGCTTTTCAGAAGTCTTTCCACCTCAGATGTAATCAATGCATCAGATCCAAACAAAACAGACGGATCAAGATTACCTTGAAGTGCTACCTGTGATCCGACTCGCTCGCGGCAACGACCAAGATCAACTGTCCAATCGAGCCCCAATGCATCGCAACCTGTTGCTGCCATTTGCTCAAGCCATGCGCCGCCACCTTTAGTAAACAGAATCACTGGAACTTGTTGCCCTTCAGATTCGCGAACCAAGCCGGTGACAATTTTTTGCATATAGATAAGAGAGAACTCACGATAAGCAGGTTCTGTCAAAACCCCACCCCATGTATCGAAAATCTGTACCGCTTGTGCGCCAGCAGCGATCTGCGCGTTCAAATAGTCCGTCACAGCGGTTGCCAGCTTTTCGAGTAACACATGAAGCGCATCTGGATCTGAATACATTAATCCTTTGGCATAGCGGTATTCTTTTGATCCCCCACCCTCGATCATATATGTCGCCAGGGTCCAAGGGCTTCCTGAGAATCCAATCAATGGCACACGGCCGTTGAGTTCGCGACGAATCGTTGTCACCGCATCCATCACATAATCCAATGTATCTGCCATCGACGGAACCGAGAGCGCATCGATATCTGCGCGTGTTCTCACGGGACGCTCAAAACACGGACCTTCTCCCGCCTCAAAATACAGGCCACAACCCATCGCATCAGGAATGGTCAAAATGTCAGAAAACAAGATCGCTGCATCGAGCGGGTAACGCTCAAGCGGCTGCATCGTTACTTCACAGGCGAGCTCTGCGTTTTTACAGAGGCTCATGAAGTCACCTGCAATTTTTCGGGTCGCCCGATACTCTGGAAGATAGCGTCCCGCCTGACGCATCATCCAAACGGGTGTTTGATCGACAGGTTGGCGGAGTAATGCTCTTAAAAAACGATCGTTTTTTAATGCTGATGTCATACCAGCGATAAAGCCTGATCCAGGTCAGCCAAAATATCATCGATGTGCTCGATACCAACGCATAAGCGAATCATTTCAGGCTTGACTCCAACCGATAGTTGTTCCTCGTCGGATAGCTGACGATGCGTGGTCGACGCCGGATGACAGGCCAATGAACGCGCATCACCGATATTCACAAGGCGCTTGAACAAGCCAAGTGAGTTGTAGAATTTCACGCCCGCATCAAAACCACCTGTAACACCAAAAGTCAGAAGTGCGGAAGGCGTACCTCCAAGCTGACTTTGCGCTAGTGCATGATGAGGGTGATCAGGCAAACCTGCATAACTGACCCACTCAATCTTTGAATGCGCTTGCAAGAACTCAGCGACTTTCTGGGTGTTCTCACAGTGTCGCTCCATCCGAAGATTCAGAGTTTCAATGCCCTGTAAAAGGAGAAAGGCATTCATCGGAGCAAGCGCCGCACCTGTGTTACGGAGCGGTACGGTTCGCGCCCGCGCAATAAAGGCTGCAGGGCCAAATGCATCTGAATACACAACTTCATGATACGCAGGTTCAGGCGCTGTCATCCCAGGGAACTTGTCTCCCTGTGCAGTCCAATCAAAGTTACCGCCATCAACGATAATTCCACCCAGTGAGTTGCCATGGCCTCCCATAAACTTTGTGAGCGCGTGCACAACAACATTGGCACCCAATTCAATTGGCTTACATAGCGCTGGAGTGGCAACCGTGTTATCAACGACCAAAGGCAATCCATTGCGAGACGCCATCTCGGCCATTGAACGAATGTCAACGATGTTACCAGCTGGGTTACCAATGGTTTCGCAATAAATCGCGCGCGTATTTTCATCGACCAACTTTTCCAAGTCTTCCGCAAGATCAGTTTCAGCGAAACGCACTTCAACGCCTTGGCTCGGAAACATATGCGCGAACAGGGTATAGGTCCCGCCATACAGTTGTGGAGTCGTCACGATGTTGTGGCCCTGACTCGCGAGTGTCTGCAATGCGTAAGTGATTGCTGCCATTCCGGATGAAACGGCGAGCGCAGCAATGCCACCTTCGAGAGCTGCGACGCGTTGTTCGAGCACATCACATGTTGGGTTCATAATGCGGGTATAGATGTTTCCCGGGACTTCAAGGTTAAATAGCGCAGCCCCATGCGCTGCATCGTCAAACTCAAACGCCACATTTTGGCAAATCGGTGGGACGACCGCCTTGGTTGTAGGGTCAGTTTGATACCCCGCATGGATCGATAGTGTTTCGTCGCGCATTCTCATTGCCCTCTGATCATGTATCTCTAAAAATGCTCTGTGTAATCAAGATTCTGTCAGGAATCCAATATCTTTATCGAATATCTAAATAATCGAGGATCGATTGTGCCGCATTGCGACCCTCTGCAATCGCTGTGACCACCAGATCTGAACCACGCACCATATCGCCACCAGCAAACACCTTGGGGTTAGTTGTCTGATACGGAAGCTCTTGATCATCGCTCGCCAAAATAAGGCCTGAATCTGCGGTATGAATATCCAAATCTGTAAACCAGTCTGCCGGACTTGGACGGAATCCAAAAGCAATGAGCACACAGTCTGCCGGAATCACTTCTTCAGATCCGGGAACAATTTCTGGACTACGCCGACCGTTTGCGTCAGGCTTACCAAGTTTCGTTGTCACAAACTTTACACCAGTGACTCCGGTCGCATCGCCGACAACTTCAACCGGTTGCCGGTTAAACATGAACTTCACACCTTCTTCTCGCGCGTTTGCAACCTCGCGACGTGACCCAGGCATATTGGCTTCATCGCGGCGATAGACACAAGTCACAGATTTCGCTCCCTGGCGAATCGATGTCCGATTGCAATCCATGGCCGTATCCCCCCCACCGAGGATGATCACCCGCTTACCTTGCATGTTAATAAACTCACTTGGATCTTTTTCAAATCCAAGGCACCGATTAATGTTTGAAATCAAAAACGGTAATGCCTTGAAGACCCCGGGGAGATTTTCTCCAGGGAACCCACCAGCCATGTCGGTGTAGGTCCCCATGCCCAGGAAGATCGCGTCAAAGATTTCCATCAATTCGCCGATAGAAATGTCCTGACCAATTTCGGTATTCAAATGGAATTCGATACCCATGCTTTCGAAGATCTCACGACGACGATTCATGACTGATTTCTCGAGCTTGAATTCGGGGATCCCGAAAGTTAAGAGACCACCAATCTCAGGATGACGATCAAATACCACAGGCTTCACACCACCACGTGCCAAAATATCTGCTGCTGCGAGGCCGGCCGGGCCGGCACCGATGATTGCAACGCGCCTATCAGTCCATACAACATCCGACATATCAGGGCGCCAGCCCAAAGCAAACGCGGTATCAGTAATATATTTTTCGACCGAGCCGATCGTGACCGCACCAAAACCATCGTTCAAGGTGCAGGCGCCCTCACACAGACGGTCTTGTGGGCAAACCCGTCCGCAAACTTCTGGTAGAGAGTTGGTTTTATGGCACAATTCGACCGCAGCCATGATGTTCCCCTGGCTAATCAGCTCAAGCCAATTGGGGATATGATTGTGTACTGGGCACTTCCACGAACAATAGGGATTCCCGCAAGCGAGGCATCGATGTGCCTGCGATCCTGCATCCTTAACCGAAAACGGATGATAAATCTCAGTAAACTCGTCTTTCCGCTGATTGAGATCCTTTTTTGAAGGATCCACTCTTCCGACATCTAAAAACTGAAAGTCATTATTTTTCTGTATTGACATCGTCATCAATCCTCTAATTTGCTATTGCGCACCTGACCTTGATGACGCCAATAAATCACCTAAACTCGCGGCCTTTGGCTTCACAAGCCAAAACTGACTGACGAACGACTCGAAATCAGAAAGAATAGTTTGCCCCCAGTGACTATCGGTCGCATCCACATAGTAACGAATCTGTAACCGCAGGTGTGCGCGATATTGCTCCATCTGCTCAGTGCTGATACGCGTAATTTCGACCAGCTCGTGATTATAGCGATCAACAAAGGTCCGTGACTCATCAAGAACATAAGCAAACCCCCCGGTCATACCGGCGCCAAAGTTACGGCCAGTGTTCCCAAGCACGATCACCAAACCCCCAGTCATGTACTCACAACAGTGATCACCAGCGCCCTCTACAATTGCTGTTGCACCTGAATTACGCACCGCAAAGCGTTCACCTGCTCGACCTGCCGCGTACAACGTTCCACCAGTCGCACCGTACAAACAGGTATTACCAATGACCGATGTGTCTTGCGTGGCAAATTGTGAGCCTGCTGGAGGTGCTATAACAAGCCGACCGCCAGCCATACCTTTACCAACATAATCATTTGCATCACCGCGCAAATTCATTTCAAGACCAGGCGCGTTGAATACCCCAAAGCTCTGACCGGCCGTCCCAAATAAATTCAAGCGTACAGGGTTGGCCATTCCTTCTCGGCCATGGGCTAAAGAAATTTCACCCGACAAGGTCGCACCGACCGAACGGTCTTGGTTTGTAATCGTGAACTCAAACTCACCTCCAGTTCCAGTAGCAACCGCGTTACCTGTTGCCTCTACGATGGCCCGATTCAATGGCGCCTCATCATAAGGTGGGTTCTTATCAACCGTGCACAGTTGTGGTTTACCCTCGTGTTCCGGTCCCTGATAAAGCACTGGTGAGAAATCCAGTTTTGCCTGGCGCTGCGATCGACCCCCAACCTGTGTTAACAGGTCAGTTCGACCGACAAGGTCAGCCAACGTCTCCACACCGAGTTCAGCCATCAACTCTCGCGTCTCTTCAGCCACAAAGGTGAAGAAATGCTTGATCATCTCAACGGTTCCACGGAAATGTTGCTCCCGCAACAGTTCATTTTGTGTGGCAACACCGGTCGCACAGTTATTCAAATGACAAATGCGTAAATACTTGCACCCCATAGCAACCATGGGTGCTGTACCAAAGCCGAAACTTTCAGCACCTAAAATTGCGGCCTTAACGACGTCAACGCCCGTTTTTAATCCGCCATCGGTCTGTAAACGGACTTTGTCACGCAAATCATTCGCGCGCAGTGCCTGATGCGCCTCCGAGAGGCCAAGTTCCCAAGGTGAGCCAGCATACTTGATAGATGTCAGTGGACTTGCTGCCGTACCGCCGTCATAGCCCGAAATCGTAATTAAATCTGCGTAGGCCTTGGCGACACCGGCCGCAATCGTTCCAACACCCGGTTCACTCACTAGCTTCACCGAAACCAACGCTCTGGGGTTGACCTGTTTCAGGTCAAAGATCAGTTGCGCCAAATCTTCGATCGAATAGATGTCGTGATGCGGCGGCGGCGAGATCAATGTCACGCCCGGGACTGAATGGCGAAGTCTCGCGATTAAAGCATTCACCTTACCGCCAGGTAACTGACCACCCTCGCCAGGCTTTGCACCCTGTGCAACCTTAATTTGCAACACCTCGGCATTAACCAAGTAATGCGGGGTAACACCAAACCGACCTGATGCGATTTGCTTGATCTTCGAGACCCGGCTGGTGCCAAAACGTTCTGGATCCTCTCCGCCTTCGCCAGAATTCGAACGAGCTCCCAATTCATTCATGGCTTGAGCCAACGCTTCATGTGCCTCTGGGCTCAGAGCCCCTAACGACATACCAGCGGAGTCAAATCGCTTCAGAATCGATTCGACAGACTCAACCTCGTCAACAGTGATTGTTCGACCAGCATTCTTTTCAAATTTCAACAAATCACGCAACGTTGCGACTGGACGCTCATTCACCAGCTTCGCGTACTTTAGGTAAGTCGAGTACGAGCCCGTCTGTACCGCTTGCTGTAACGTTTGAATCACATCCGGGTTGTACGCGTGATACTCACCGCCATGCATGTACTTCAATAAACCACCTTGAGGAACGGGCTTACGTGTCGACCAAGCCAGAGACTGACGAACCTTTTGGTCATTTTCGAAATCAGAGAAATCCGCACCAGCGATTCGGCTTTGTACCCCTTTGAAGCATAGATCTACGATGTCGTTCGATAACCCAACAGCCTCGAACAATTGCGCGCCACGATAACTGGCAATGGTCGAAATACCCATCTTTGATAGGATCTTCAACAATCCCTTATTGATGCCTTTGCGGTAATTTCGATGCAATTCAAGCGGATCACCGACGATTTCATCCGCCTCAACCAAATCATTAATCACACGATAGGACAAATATGGATAGACTGCCGTCGCACCAAATCCGAGAAGAACTGCAAAATGATGAGAGTCGCGTGCCTCGGCAGTATCAACAATGATATTCGCGGAACAACGCAAGCCTTCCTCAATCAGCCGATGGTGAACCGCACCTGTTGCCATTGTTGCAGACACAATCCACTGATCCTCGGTCACATGCCTGTCTGAGAGAATCAGTAAGGTCTTTCCTTCGCGAACTGCATCCACAGCTTGCTGACACACGGATTCAACTGCAGCCTTCAACCCAAGCGTTGGCACGAATGCTAATTCGATCTGGATACGACCATATTTCGGATGATCAAGGCCTTTGAGGCGATCCATCGTAGGTGCCGATAATATTGGGGAATGCAGAATGACCCGCTCTGCGTGGTCGGCAGTCTCCTCAAACGGATTCAACTCCATGCCCAAGCAAGTTTCCAAGCTCATCACAATCGATTCACGCAGAGGATCAATGGGTGGGTTGGTCACTTGAGCAAATTGTTGCCTAAAATAATCGGCGACATGGCGCTGTTCGGTCGAGAGCACCGCCATCGGTGTGTCATCACCCATTGAACCAACAGCTTCTTGTCCAATTTCAGCCAAAGGTTTGATAACTTGGTGACGCTCTTCGCTCGTTAGACCGAAAAGTTTCAAATACGGCGGCAGGCCGCGCTCTGACAATTTCTTAAGATCAGAAAACGGATCCTTCATCTCGGTTTCGAAGCGAATCGTTTGCTCACGTAACCACTGTTTATAAGGCTTACGACCCTTTAATTGATGATCAATATCGTCAGCAGCCAACATTTCACCTGTTTCTGTGTCGATCGCTAAGATTTCACCAGGTCCAACGCGGCCCTTTGCAACCACATCTTCCGGCTTATAATCCCAGGTCCCGATTTCGGAAGCGAGTGTTAGATAGCCATTGTTTGTCTTGACCCAACGGGCTGGACGAAGTCCGTTACGATCGAGCAAACAACACGCATAACGACCGTCTGTCAGGACAATTCCAGCGGGACCATCCCATGGCTCCATGTGCATGGAGTTATATTCATAAAAAGCGCGCAAGTCCGCATCCATATCCTCCACATTCTGCCACGCAGGTGGAACAAGCATTCGAATCGCACGGAACAAATCCATGCCTCCAGCGACCATGACCTCGAGCATATTATCAAGGCTCGATGAATCCGAGCCGGTCGAGTTAACCAATGGAAGAATCTGATCAATTTCCGGTAGTCGATCTGACTTAAACAGGTGGCCACGCGCATTGGCCCAGTTTCTATTACCTGCGATGGTATTAATCTCACCATTGTGCGCAAGTAATCGGAACGGTTGCGCGAGCGGCCAGCGTGGCAGTGTGTTGGTCGAGAACCGCTGGTGGAATACGCAGATTGCAGTCGCCATTAGCGCATCGTTCAAATCCGGATAGAAGTTCGGCAAATCAGCCGGCATCATCAATCCCTTATAGGAGACAACGCGGCGTGATAGCGAGCACAAGTAGTTCTCTGAGTTGGATGCGATGGCTCGCTCAATCAGTCGAGAGGCCATAAACAATTCATTATCAAATTGTTCCTTACTTTGCCCCTGAGGCTCAACGAACACCTGCTTGAAAACAGGCATATTTCCGCGGGCAATGGGACCCAAATTCGTTGGGTCAACTGGTACATCACGCCATCCAACGACAGCCAATTGCCGGGAACTAAGCGCGTCCTCAATTGCCTTGACTGCATGCGCTTCAGCGTCTGAATCATTCGATAGGAAGAGCATCCCCACTGCGAATAAATCGCCTAGCTCAACGCCAGTTGCACCTTTGACAGCACGACGCATGAAACTATCAGGCATCTGGAATAACAGACCACAACCATCGCCGGTCTTACCGTCAGCAGCAATCCCACCCCGATGTGTCATGCGCGTCAACGCCTCAATCGACGTCATGAGCAGATCGTGGCTTGCTTCGCCTGCGCAATGTGCAATCAGGCCGAAACCACAGTTGTCTCGAAATTCGCCAGGCGTATAAAGACCTTTAGCCATAATTTTTTCCTACCATACACGACCAACCTGTCGCAGCCCCAAGTAATACGGGACGATGCGCGTCCCGCCGAAAATACGCAACGACCCCAGCCAACTTGCCTAAAAGTTCTAGCGATACGTCCGTGTCAATTGGGCTCAACTGACTGAATCCCTGAAGAAAAAGGGCCGCGTAGTATATGTCTCCAGCGACTGTGGAGCAAATTTAAAATATGTCTAGAAAGGTTACTGCTTATTCGGCGCTAAGGGAATCATCGTCGACTTCGACGGGATTCCGTGATGCTTATCCATTTGCATAAAGACAAAGATTGCGACAGAGACGACGATTACAATACCTAAACCTATCGCTACACTCAAAGTCCCTGACTGTGATACTGAGAGTTGTTGTTGATGCACTGCCTCCACATCACCATCCTGTACTCGTTCACCACCAGAGGCTGCCCTCAGCAACTGTCTCGGATGCATCGCGAATTGCTGTAACAACTGAGGGGCCCTTGCTCCGATTTCGAGACCCGGATGGAGTGCAGAGCATGCTTCCTCAAAATCATATTGATCCCAACGCGGCAACAACACAATGCTGGATAAAGTAGGTTTTGGTTTTAACGCCTGAAGCTTCGTAATCAGAGTATCCTCACCAACCAACAAAACTGTCCAGCGGCGACCATAAGCACCAGCGCTGAGTTCCTGAAATAATCGGATAACATCATCAGGTAGACGATGCGAATCATCCACGATAATCTCGGGGATACCTTCCTCGATCCCCACCTGATGCTTATTTTGCAGGCGAGCCAGCATTTCCAGATCTGTTCCCTCGGGACGTAACCCGGCCAAACCTATCAGCCGAAGGATCGTATCAGTGCGATCTGACAATAATTCACCGTGGAGCAGAAGTGGATTGACAGTGCTCGCCAAAACAAGCGCCTCGATGACAGTACTTTTACCCTGACCAGGCGCGCCAATCATCACTGCCAATCGTCTCGCCCAACGAACAGCCGAGCGAATTCGTTCGATACATGCCTGTTGCGATCGGACTAACTGCAGCACGCGTTTAATACATAGTTGAGTAATTCAGAAGGCACTTGCTCCTCAACATAGGCATTGCCCAAAGACTTCATCAACACAAAGCGAAGGCGCCCATCGACATTTTTTTTATCGACAGCCATATGTTTCAGGAAGTCATCACCGGTCATTCCGCTTGGCGGGCTTACTGGAAGATTCGCACGCTCACACACAGCGACGATACGAGCCACGTCTGACTCTGTAAGCATCCCCATGGCTTTTGATAGATGGGCGGCCAACACCATGCCTGCACCAACTGCTTCTCCGTGAAGCCAACCACCGTATCCAAGATGCGCTTCAATCGCGTGGCCGAATGTGTGACCCAAATTCAGTAGTGCACGAACACCACCTTCCCGCTCATCGCGAGCGACGATCTCTGCTTTCATTTGGCATGATCGCTCAATTGCAATCGACACAGTCTCAGTGTCTTTAGCCATCAACAAATGAATATTCGCTTCGATCCAGGCCAAAAACTCTTGATCACCCAATAAACCATATTTAATCACCTCGGCCATGCCGGCTGACATCTCTTTCTGTGGAAGTGTTTCTAAAACATGTATATCGATGAGAACAGCGATAGGTTGATGAAATGCTCCGATCATATTTTTCCCGAATCGATGATTGACTCCTGTTTTTCCGCCAACAGATGAATCAACCTGCGAGAGAAGCGTGGTTGGAATCTGAACAAAATCGATTCCACGCTGATAGGTTGCAGCAGCAAAGCCAACCATATCTCCGACAACACCTCCCCCTAACGCTACCATCGTTGCGTTTCTCGAAAATCGGTTCGTCAGTGCTTCTGAAAAAATGATATCCAGAGTGTCGATCTGTTTATGATGTTCACCATCTTGCAAAACCACCGTTGCCACATCGAAGTCTCGCAGGGTCGAAAGAACGCGTTCAAGGTAAAGCGGAGCAATGCAGTCATTGGTTACCACGAGAACCTGACGACCTTGAATGACACTTGCTAAGTAATCTGAATCAAGCAGGCCGCCTCCGATTTGAATTGGATACGCACGGTCGCCCAAGTCAACGTCAAGCGTTCTCATCAATCTGCCTCTTTATTTGTTCCACAATTTGGCGCACGACAACCGACGGATTTGTCCGTCGCGTCTGCACCTGTATATTTGAATACGCACGATACAAGGGCTCACGCTCCGTCGCCATTGCTCTTAACTTCGCTTTTGGATCGGCAACTTGCAACAAGGGTCGATTCTTATCATTTTTCAGACGATCAAACTGTGTTTTCAAGTCAGCTTGCAACCAAATGACATGAGACTTATGGCGTTTTAATAAATCTTGATTTTCACCACGTAAAACAACCCCAGCGCCAGTCGACACAACCACAGCACCCTTGCTGACAAACTCTGCAAATATACGTGCCTCACGATCACGAAAACCCATTTCACCTTCGACATCGAAGATCCATGGAATATCGGCTCCGCTCCGGGCCTCAATCTCGTCATCCAAGTCGAGAAATGGCAGATTCAATTTTGTCGCAAGCAGCCGACCGACAGTGGTTTTACCGGCACCAGTTGGACCGATCAATATCAGTGGAAACGAAATGTCTACCATGAAACCTCAGTTAAAGAATACAGAGCGTAGCGGATATTAGCAGTTCTAATTTGAAGGCTCGACGCTGACTTGATTGAAATGCGCTACCTCTTAAAGGAATCGGAGATAAATCAGAAATGCGAATACGAACGTTTTCTTCCTTCGATTCGTAAATACCATCAAGAACCACGGTCCCATGGGGGTCAACAGACACTCGAGTGTTGAGTTCGCGCGTCTCAATCATCGGACCTTGATGGGTCGATATGATCGATTACGATCTTTTTGTGCAGGCAGGATCCCTCGTCGAATCCAATATTCAGCCGTATCAATGTGCCAGGGGAGGCAGAGGAGCCTGGATGCTAATCCAGTCAACAAGGTTTGCAATCTCCATCACTTATCCAATAAAGCGAATCAGAACTTGGATATACTGTTTATCGAAATTGCGGGTCGATTAGCATGGAATCCTCCGAGTTAGGAAAGCCAAGCATAAAATTAAAGTCTGTCAAACCGCTATTGGACTTTGATTTTAGGTAAACTTTGGCCCGATCTTTGGAGTGGAATTACCGTGATCAACCCTGTACGTTTTTTAATCAGCCTTGCACTCACTTCGGCGCTCTTAGGGGCATGTGGACTGATTGGTGGGTACTTGTATCTGAAGCCCGGGCTTCCAGACGTCGAGTCACTGCGGACAGTGCAGTTACAAACACCACTTCAGATCTTTACCTCCGACGGACAATTGGTCGCACAATTTGGTGAAAAACGACGTGACCCAGTCAGTATTAACGAGGTTCCACTTGACCTTGTTCGCGCCTTCCTCGCCGCCGAAGATGATAACTTCAGAGACCATGTCGGTATTGATCCACTTGGACTTGCGCGCGCTACGTGGCAGCTCGTTTCAAGTGGACAGATTCAGTCGGGCGGTTCAACCATCACGATGCAAGTGGCAAAGAACTACTTTCTGAGCCACGAGCGAACATTTGCACGCAAATTTCGAGAGATCCTACTCGCGCTTGAAATCGAGAAAACGCTTAGCAAGGATGAAATTCTTGAGCTGTACTTCAATGTGATTTTTCTCGGAAATCGCGCCTATGGCGTCAATGCCGCATCACAGATCTATTACGGAAAGAACTTGGATAAGTTGACGTTGGCTCAAGCGGCAATGGTTGCTGGGCTTCCAAAAGCGCCCTCGAAGTACAATCCAATTGCAAATCCAGAACGAGCCAAAGCGCGTCGTGATTGGATTCTCGGTCGTATGCTTAAATTAGGTTTCATTAAACAATCCGACTTCGAACAAGCAATTGAGCAACCTGTGACAGCATCACTTCATGGTGTTCAAGTCGATCTCACTGCCCCATATGTTGCTGAAGAATCGCGCCGAATTGCATTAGAGATTTTCGATGATCGAGCGTATACCGATGGCTTGCGCGTATTCACCACCATCAATGGTGAGCAACAAAAATATGCGCAAAACGCGGTCATCCGGGGACTGATCGAGTACGATCGCCGACACGGTTGGCGAGGCGTTGAGCAATCGCTGGTCGGTAAAGGATTATCAGATTGGAAACGACAACTCGAGGACATCGATACAATTGGACCACTTCATCCCGCCGTCGTTGTCACCGTAACGGACAAAACCATTCGTGCAGTTACCAAAGATAATGAATCAATCATTATCGAACAGAAAGGGTTCGAATGGGCCCGAGAATATCGAAGTGTCAATAGCATTGGCCCTCGCGTTAAGGATGCCAGGAAATTAGTGGCACCCGGTGATTTGATCCGTGTTATCCAGGACGATACGAGCTGGTGGCTGGCACAAAAACCTGAAGTCGAGTCAGGATTTGTTGCTTTAGATCCAAATACCGGAGCCATTCGAGCGATGATTGGCGGCTTTAATTATTTTGAGTCCAAATTCAACCGGGCAACGCAAGGAGGTCGTTTGGTTGGATCTGGAATCAAACCATTAATTTACACCGCCGCACTAGAGTCTGGAATGACCCCGGCTACACAGATCAATGATGCACCTGTGGTGTTTGATCGGACAGAAGGCGCAACTGACTGGCGCCCACAAAATTCTGGAGGAACGTTTCTAGGGCCCACTCGATTGCGAACGGCACTGTACAAATCAAGAAATCTGGTATCGGTAAGACTTGTGCGCGAACTTGGAGTTAGCCGAATTATCGATATCGCTGATCGCTTTGGCTTGGACACCGCGAAATTACCGAGAAATCTTTCGATTTCGCTCGGAACAGCGTCGTTGACGCCTCTCGAAATGGCCGAGACCTATGCCATTTTCGCAAATGGTGGCTATCGAGTACAAAGCCACCTAATCGATCGTATAGAATCTGCCGATGGCGCGATCCTGTTCCAAACGCGCCCAGTGAGTGTATGCCGCAAGGCGTGTGAGGGACGATCCGTATCAGTGGATTTAGAATTCGATAATCGGCTACGACCAGCAAAATCTGATTTTTTCGAACTCGAATACAGTGATCGTATTGCGCCACGTGTTCTTGATGAGCGCATTCATTTTCTTATCAATGATATGTTGAAGGATGTAGTCCAACAAGGAACAGCAAAAAAAGCAAAGTCACTAGGCCGACAAGATCTCGCAGGTAAAACGGGGACAACGAATGACCAAGTCGACGCCTGGTTTAATGGATATCAAAAAAATTTAGTTGCTTCAGTCTGGGTCGGATTCGATCAACCAAAAACACTCGGGCGCTCAGAATACGGCGGACGAGCGGCGCTACCGATCTGGATCGAATTTATGAAGCACGCACTCAAAGACACTCCAAAGTATGCTTCGCCCTTACCGACAGGCGTTGTCGCAACGCGCATCGATCCGGAAACCGGTGCCAAGGCACGAGCATCACAGACCAATGCCATGCGTGAGTTTTTTCTCTTAGAAAATCCGCCAAAGGACCCGGCGCCAGAGGCAATTATTCCCTCAACGGACGGCCAAACAATAAAAACACCCCAGCAATTATTCTAAAACACGCGAAGACGATTATTCAGATCTTTGAGCCTCAACGTCCAAGGCCAGTCCGCTCGCAAGGATTTGGGGGATCGCGATACCCAACCACGAACCTCGTAGCGAGTCCCCGTTCTCACGCTAGAATCTACCTCTGGAAGTATGACACGTAGCTTGCCATCCAGAATCATGGTGGTTTGATCAAGTATCTGAGTAACCACACCAACACGATGTTGGAAGCCACCACTAGATATAGTTTTCACCGGTTGAGGTAGCTGATTCAAAGACCAAACACCGATGCGAGACTTCCGTGCGCTCGATTCGATCGATAAAAAACATGAAACTAAGCGATCCTCTGGAGGGACCGAGACGGTGAGAGCCAGGCCTTCAGCAACAAGCATCTCTCCAAAATATTTCTCGCCCATCCATAAATTTCCCAACAGACGACCATGTCGATCTTTTGGCGCAGGCCATGGCGTTATTTGAATTGATTTCGGAAGCACCTCGATTGCAAGTCGTTTCGCCCTGAGAGCGTAATCACGCTTCCAGCCAGAATCTTTCAATTCGAATGTATTCAAACCTATCAAACGGACCCGATAGCCACTGTCGAGTTTAACAGTATCACCATCAATGACTCGATCGGTTTTCATTGGCGGTGAAAGGGTCTGCGGTGCAGGGCAGGGCGTCGCAAAAGCAACCCCCGAAAATACAAAAACCACAAAGACGGTGGCTTTTGTACATATTCTATTTCGAAATTGCTCGACCACCGAAGCGCTTATTGAAACGGTCGATACGTCCACCGGTATCAACAACTTTCTGCTTACCGGTGTAGAAGGGATGGCATTCCTGGCAGACGTCGATTGAAAAATCTTCGCCTTTTGTTGAGCGCGTCTCGTAGGTCGCCCCACAGGAGCATGTAACCTTCACGTCCGAATACGCTGGATGAATATCCGCTCTCATTTTTCTATCCTCTGTATAATCGATGCCGCTTTCCCAACCACGTTACGCGTCAGGCACCGCATCTCAGTTGGGCGCGCGGAGTTTATCAAATACTGGGGTGTTCACGAAAGCCTATGTCACGCTTTTTTATCAAAGTTTTTGTTCCGGGGCCGTTTTTCGAACCTCTTACCTACTCGACAAGTGCTCCAGTCAGCGCTGGCATTCGCGTTAAAGTACCTCTCGGATCACGCGAAGTCATCGGCCTCTGTGCTGGAAAAGCAAATCGACCTGAAGCACTTGACACCGTTAAATCAGTTATTTCAATGATTGATGACGAGCCGATCATCAGCACACAACATCAAGCTCTAGTGGATTTCACATCGAACTATTATTTGGCGCCGCCGGGTGACTTATTACTCTCAAGCCTACCGACAACTCTTCGCAAAGGTAAGCCAATCCCAGAACCCAGAACTGAAATCGGTCACAACAACTCACCGGCCTATCAGCTCACAGACGATCAACATCATGCGATCGAAGCGGTGGATCAAACAGCCAATCAATTCCAATGTTTTTTACTCCAAGGCGTCACTGGCAGCGGGAAAACGCAGGTTTTTTCTGAACTGATAGATCGAATGATCAAGCGAGGCCAGCAGATTCTAGTATTGGTTCCCGAAATTGGACTCACAGGTCAGATGGTGAGAAGGATTCAAGATCAGCTAGATGGCGAGCTTTGTGTGTCTCATTCAGGTATCGCCGATGGCGAGAGAACAAAAGCCTTTATTGCATCTGCTCGAGGTATTGCCGATGTCCTGATCGGTACACGCTCAGCATTATTCACGCCCATGCCAAAACTAGGACTCATCTTGGTCGATGAAGAACATGATGGCGCTTTCAAAAATCAAGAAGGGTGTCGCTATTCAGCTCGGGATCTGGCCATTGTTCGTGCAAAACAAATGAATATTCCCGTTGTACTTTCCTCAGCAACACCGTCCCTTGAGACATGGCAACAGGCAGAGCTTGGAAAATACCGGCGATTACGCTTATCAGCTCGACCAGGACAGCCCCAACCGACCATTCATTTGATCGATGCAAGGTACGACAGACCAAAAGATGGTTTAAGTAAAGCAGCCAAGAGAGCCATACGACATGCTATCGACTATGGCCAACAAGCACTCGTTTTTCTCAACCGACGCGGCTATTCCCCCATTCTCATGTGTGCAGACTGTGGATGGATCCCAGGCTGTAAACATTGCGATGCAAAACCGACGCTCCATCGCCAGCCCGACTCTTTGTGGTGTCATCATTGTGATCATCACCAACGACCGGTATCGATCTGTCCCGAATGCTCCGGACGCAGTTTATTAGCTATTGGCCATGGAACTGAGCGCTTAGAAGAAGCTTTAGCTGGGAGCTTTCCTGATGTTCCAATTATTCGTGTGGATCGCGACACGACTGCACGACGGCGTGCATTTGAACAGCTAATCCAACCAGTCATTGACGGCCAACCCTGCATCCTGGTTGGTACACAAATGCTCGCCAAAGGACACGATTTTCAAAAGCTCTCCACCGTTGTTGTCACTGATGCCGATCAAGGGCTGTCTGGCGCTGATTTCAGATCAGTGGAACATTTTGCTCAACTCCTAACTCAAGTCGCGGGCCGCGCGGGACGCCATGGTGCGACCGGCCAAGTCTTGATTCAAACACATCGCCCGGACTCCGAGTGGTTCGACAAGATACTGAGGCAGGATTACGATCATCTTGCAAAAGCGGTACTCCTTGAACGGGAAAAATTCAACTGGCCTCCAAAGTCGCATCTCGCGCTCATCACAGCACGAGCCACGTCGTCTATATCGGTATTCGAAGCGTTAGAAAAGGTCGCAAATCAAATTCGTGCATGGAATAGCCCAGTTCGAGTGCTTGGACCAGCGCCTGCTCCAATGGAACGTCGAAATCGGCAATATCATGGCCAGCTTTTGATCCTCGGAAAACGATCACTGATTCAATGGGTATTAAAAGAAACCGGTCCATGGGCTTATAAAAAGCTAGGAAAAGTCATATTTCACTTAGACGTGGATCCCTGGGACCTTTGGTAATGCTACACTCGCGCGCTTAACTGGAGGGACATTATGAAGGACGCTGTCGCTGGGCTATTTGAACAATCCCTCGATCAACTCATCACTCAAGGCATCATTGATGCGACAGATCGTAAACCCGTTCAGATTGAAAATACCCGAGATCCTGCTCATGGAGACCTTGCAACCAATGTGGCTATGATGCATGCAAAAGCTGCCAAAATGGCGCCTCGCGCACTTGCAGAGTT
>CACAXU010000009.1 GCA_902536515.1 uncultured Litorivicinus sp.
GAGCCGGTTGGGCATTGGATCATTTGATGTGAGCCTGTAGCGGATTGTGTCCAGGCTTCAATCTGGAATGGGAATGGTTGAAACCCTTTCGTTTCAAAGTAGCGCTTGATGTGTTCAAACTGCATGAGAGTCGCTCATCAATGCTTCGAAATGTGTTAAGTGGTCAGCATCCTTGGGTCCAACATCTTGCCGCCAGCGTAATATCCTTGGAAACCTCAGCGCGATACCGCTTTTGTGCCGGGTGGAACGCGCGATCCCTTCGAACCCAATCTCAAAAACGTGGAATGCTTCAACGTGTCGTACCGGCCCAAATTTTTGTAGAGTGTGTTTTCGAATCCATTGGTCCATATCCTTTAATTCGGCGTCCGTCAGGCCTGAGTACGCTTTAGCCACTGGAACAAGTTCATTATCCTGATTCCAGCAAGCCAAGGTATAGTCGCTATGAAGACTTGCTCTGCGCCCATGTCCTGCTTGGGCATAAATCAGTACACAGTCTGCAGTCATCGGGTCAAGTTTCCATTTCCACCAATGACCTACTTTTCGACCACCGACATAGCAGCTTTGCTTACCTTTGATCATTACTCCTTCGGCCCCTCTCGCTCGAGCTTCCAGGCGCATGGTGTGAATGCGCTCTGAACACATCGGATGAACTGTAAGACTTTGAGTCACCGCGATTTTGCTTAAAGCAGTTTTGCGAGCGATAAGTGGGTGACCTCGCATATCCTCACCATCGAGCCTTAAGAGATCATAGGCTTTAAAAAAAGCTGGATGGGTTTTGAGTAGGGTTTGCGTGATGCGTTTTCGATTCAATCGCGTTTGAAGATCGTTGAAGGTTTGTAGGCGCTCGGTCGTCCCCGCAAGAATTTCCCCGTCTAGAATGATTTGTGAAGGTAGTGCTTTTGCTACTTCGACGATGTCTGGAAATTGCTCAGTGATATCCTGATCACCACGTGACCAGAGTCTGATGGTTTCATACGTTTTGATTAATTGGGCGCGGATCCCATCCCACTTGTATTCCACTAAAACGTCTGTTGGATTGAGCGCAGATATCTCGGACTCAGACATAGGATTGGCAAGTAGGAATGGCAACGGTTTTGCATCGAGTTCATCCTGAGTAACAGGTGCTTTGAGTCTGTCTAACCAATCTGGATCAGGAGAGAAGTCACCCATCAAACGTTCCTCGATGACCGCACGATCCATATCGATAGCGCGAGCAATAGCTTCATGGACCAATCCTTTACTCACACCAACCCTGAAGCCTCCTGAAGAGAGTTTTAAAAATAGAAAAGCTTCATCTCGTGATAGGGTATTGAGTAGTGAAGGAAGCTCCGACACCAGTACCTCGGGTTTCTGTTGGGATAAGGCATGTTGGCGCTGTCGCCATTGGTCGAGAATCGGTTGATCTGTTTGCGAGACCGCGTCTTGGTTGGCAAATAGGATTGCTAGGGTCTCCGACAGGTCGCCGACCGCCGCATAGCATTCGTCAAACAACCAGCTCTCGCCAGCAAACGCCTGATATGCCGCTTGCTTGAGCAGGCTTGGTTTCAGTTGCTTCCGATCACGGCGACCTGTGAGTGCCTCGACAGCAAGGGCGCTTTCAAGTGGATCAGCTTTCTGGATAAATTCAACGAGTCCATTCCGTTTAGCATTGGTCGACTGACTGGTGTCAAGTATCTGAAAGAGCTGCACAAAATTCATTGATCGGTACCTTGTTCGATTCCGAATGTCGTTTCTAAGCGATCGACTGCGACTCCCATGTGGTCGTTCAAATAGCGGGTGAGCACACGTGTTTCACCGTGTGTTGCATAAATTTGTCTGGCTTTACTCTGCTGGATGGTCTGAATCAAGCTCTGCCAGTCTGCATGATCACTGACAACAAACCCATGATGTATTGCCGATCTTCGGCGGACACCGCGGACTTGCATCCATCCAGATGCCATGGCGACTTCGGTCGGATGAAAACGTTTCAGAAACGATGATCCAGCCACTTGTGGGGGCGCAATGAGAAGTTCAGTTGAAACACCCTTGTCGGCCTCGCTTGCGCGCTGCCAGGGGCAAAGCGCAACGCCCTGTCTCTCATATTCGAGGTTTAAATTTGCAACAGCACCATGGACTCGGACGGATCGATCAGACCGCTGTCGAATTTCTGCCATGATCCGCTGCGCTTTACCAAGCGAATAGCACAACAGAACGGGGGTTCTGTGATTTCTAATATGATGGTCCCACCAGCGAAACATGTGTTCCATCACTTGATCCATCGACGGCCAGCGATAAATCGGTAGTGCAAACGTCGCCTCTGTAATTAGGACATCACAGTGAATTGGCTCGAATCTCTGGCATGTTGGGTCAGGGTCACGTTTATAGTCACCCGTAATCACCCACACAGAATCTCCATCAGCAATGCGAATCTGAGCTGAACCCAGAACATGGCCCGCTGGGTGAAAACTGATTTGCACATCACCAAGCACGAAAGGTTCACCGTATGGGTGGGCATCAATAATTTGCGGACCCAGGCGCTTCTCGAGCAATCCCTCACCTCCGAGAGCACAGTGATAGTGCTTTGATCCAGCGCGGGCATGGTCGGCATGAGCATGCGTGATTAGAGCACAGTCAACCGGACGCCACGGATCGATATGCGCCCGCGCTTTTGGGCAGTACAGTCCTTGCGGTGTCACGATGATCAAGGGGTCACGGTGGCGGCTTTTTTTCGATACCATGGTGTCTTTATTACCTGATGAAGCGAAATTACGCCCTATGTTAAGACCATTTCATGTCGTCTTTGTCGTCCTGGTGTTTCTCAGTATTACTGAGATTGCCTCTGCACGCGAGAAAACGGGGTTGGTTTTATCCGGCGGGGGTGCGCGTGGGTTTGCGCATGTCGCTGTTCTTGAAGCACTGGAGGCTAATCAGGTCCGAATTGACTACATCGCTGGAACATCGATGGGAGCAGTTATTGGTGCGTTGTATGCATCGGGCTTAACTGCATCAGAGGTTCGCGACAAACTGTTGTCGGTGGACTGGGATTCCACGTTGCGTGATGTTACTGATCGAAATGAGCGAAGTTTTCGAAATAAAAGTTTTGAAGGCCGTAATTTTTTAGGTCTCGACTTGGGTGTTGCCCCAGGCGATGTGCGATTGCCTTTGGCGGCGCTTCGCGGTCAAAAACTGGCGCTTGCGCTCAATTCGCTGACGCTTGAAACAGCGACTGTGACTGATTTTGATTCCTTTACGATTCCATTTCGAGCGATAGCTACAGACCTGGCGACGGGGGATGCAGTGGTATTGGATCGAGGATCACTTGCGACCGCGCTTCGAGCGTCATTGGCTGTTCCAGTTGTTTATTCACCTGTCGAAATCGACGGTCGACTCTACGTGGATGGAGGGGTGGCCAATAACCTCCCGGTTGATGTTGCTCGTGATATGGGTGCAGATCGCGTTATTGTGGTTGATACCTCGTCACTAAGATATTCAACCAATGAGTTGACCTCAGTTGTGACGGTCGTTGATCAGTTGACTAACCTGCTTACTCGCCGAAATACCGAGGCGCAACTCGAAAACTTGACTGATCAAGATGTACTGATTGAGATTTTCCCCGCGGGTATTGCAACTGCGGATTTCAATAAGGCTGAGGATGCGCTGGCCATTGGTCGAAAGTCACTCGCAGCGGTACCTGATGTGTTTGCTGCATTTCGCGATGACAAAGCGTCCTACCAAGCATGGAATGCAGGGCGTTTAAATCGAAGCGAACCACCAACGCTGGCATTTGTCGAGGTGATCAGTGATGCACCAAGAACCTCTAGTAAAACCATTGCTAATCGATTAACAGTTCGACCAGGTCAGCCGCTTGATAATGAGCGATTAAAATCGGATCTTGGTAAAATATATGCACTCGAGACAATCGATCAAGTCGAGGTATCTGTTGTTGAAAGAGAGGATCAGGTAGGTCTATCGCTTGAGACCAAAGAGAAAGCGTGGGGGCCTGACTATCTGGATCTTGGATTCACGCTCGAGGACAGTCTGGATGGGCGCGCTTCTTATAATCTCAACGGCGTGGTTCGAGCCACAAATATTAATCCACTTGGGGGTGAATGGCGGACTGAATTAACCCTCGGTGATAAGACTCGGGTGACCTCTGAACTCTACCAACCCATTGATTACGGCTCTGATTGGTTCGTTTCCGCAATAGTTGGATTCGTCCGTGAGGATCGTGCGCTTTATGAGGAGGGAATGCTGACATCGACCTACTCGACGGAGACACGCGAGTATGGCTTTGACGGTGGCTATTCGCTCGATACCCGTGGCGAATTCCGGCTCGGTTTCCGTCAGGCTGATATCAAAAATAATAAATTATTGGGTGTCGATTCTTTAAGCACGAAGGTGGATGATTCGCGTTACTTTGCGCGTGCTGGATTTGATACGCTCGATTCATTGGGATTCCCAACGGAAGGAGTTCGCGTCCTTGGAGAGTATTCGATTTACGATGCAAAACTGGGTGCAACCCGCCAGTATGATGGGTTAACCCTCGACGTGTTGTATCCGTTCTACCACAGAAAAGGTAGGACCTTTATTGGGCAAGGGTATTTCGGTTATTTATTCGAAACAGCCGTGACCGACGTAACGCCGCGTTACAGCTTGGGCGGCTTTACCCGCTTATCTGGCTATAGCCCCAATGAGATTTCAGGTCGTCACGCCGGTCTTATTTCGTTCATGGGCTATCAGCGCTTTAATGAGCGAGCGGTGATTCCAGTCGATCAACCACTATTTATCGGATTCTCGCTCGAGGCTGGAAATGTCTTCCAAGACCGAAATGAAATTCGTTGGGGAAATACACTCTCCGGTGGTTCTGTATTTGTTGGTGCTGATACGGCGGTCGGTCCAGGGTATCTATCTTTTGGACGGACAGAAGGTGGCCGTCAATCAGTAACACTGTCCGTTGGACGCCCATTTGCGGAGCGAGATTGATGCGATTTGAACGTCGATTGTATGTATCAAAACCACCTGAGGAGACATTGCGCCTGATCGCTGACTTTCGGAATTTGAAAGCATGGGATGACTCAGTGCAATCAGTCTTACCCCATGATGATATCTTTGGTCAGGGATCAAAATATGATGTTCGTGTATTGTTCAGCGGTAATCCGATCGACATGGTGTACACCGTTACCGTTTATGAGCCAGGCGTCTGCGCGGTCTTAACTGGCGTTGCGCCGAAAGCGACCGCTATCGATCGGGTTGAGGTCGCAGCAACTGAGCAAGGGACTCAGGTCGATTATGTCGCAGAGATCCGACTCGCATTTCCCTACAACTTGCTTGACACTCTCTTAGCCATTGGATTCAAGAAAACAGTTGACCACGCGGTCGCTGGCTTAAGTCGATTCTTGTCCGCGTAGGACTGCTCGACTAATGAGTGCCTTAAACAAGCTATCTGGTAACAGTCTTCGCAATAACAACAGGCTGCCACTGTGCTTTCCTGCGTGATACCTCAGCGTATGCTTTGTATCGAATAAGGCGTTGACAATCACTGGGGCGATCACTGTTGGTGGCGTTGCCGTTGTACCTTCTCGCATTGACTGAGCAAGCCATGAGAGACCGTTGACATGGTAGGGGCTCGTCTCTCCCGACATTTGCATCCCGTGAGTCGCGAAGTTGGTTTGAGTGAATCCTGGCTCGATGATTTTGATGTGGATATTTGAACCGCGACATTCGTACCAGAGTGCCTCATAGGAAGCTTCGAGCGCATGTTTGGTTGCGTTATAATAGCCAAAGTAGGGAAATGCCATACGCCCACCGATCGATGTGTTGACCATTAATTTGCCGCGACCGCGTTGTCTGAAGTGCTCCATTGCGCGTCGCGTAATCGCCATGGTTCCAAAATAATTGGCTTCGAATTGTTGTCGTATTGCATCGTCTGATGCTGATTCGATTGGTGCAATGAGGCCAAAGCCCGCGTTGTTGAAAACAGCGTCGATGGGTTTGTCCCAAACAGAGCTTTGACAAAACGCGTGAACACTCTCGGGCTCACTGAGGTCCAGAGTGAACCATTCACTTGAACCGGGCCCGGACTGAACTGAGCGTGACGTGCAGATGACCTCATGTCCCTGTTTGATTAAATGTTTTGCAACGGCTTGACCGATACCCGCCGAGCCCCCAGTGACGAGAACGTGAGCCAATTTTAGATTCCGGAGGGGCCTAAGCCACGCTTATCGAGGTAGTGTTGGTGATAGTCTTCAGCGATCCAGAACGAATCCGCTGACTCGATGGTCGTGGCAATGGGTTGGCTGTAGTCACCGGATTGGTTGAGTTGATTGATCATCTCTTGCGCTTCAACCCTTTGCGTGTCGGTTTGTGGGAAAATTGCAGTTCGATATTGGGTACCGACATCGGGTCCTTGCCGATTCACCTGCGTTGGGTTGTGCCATTCAAAAAAGCGCGACATGAGGGTTGAGAAGTCAATTTGTGTTGGATCGTATTCAATTTCTACGACCTCTGCATGACCAGTCTGACCTGTGCAAACGGAACGATAATCGGGAGATTGCATTGTGCCACCCATGTATCCAACCGCTGTCTCGATTACACCCGTTAGTTTGGAAAAGCGCTGCTGGACACCCCAGAAGCACCCGGCTGCGAAATAGGCTTTGGCCATAAAGTTACCTCAATTACCACGACTGACTGACAAATCCGCAAGCCCGATGAGCCCATCTTTAAACGCCGAGTCAGGCAGTATACGAAGTGCCTGCTTGGCTTTTTTGACAGCGGATAATGCGCGTTCTTTTGTATAGGTAAGTCCGCTTGTTCTGGTTACAATTGCGGCCACGTCGGAAAATCGATCACGATCCCCAAAAGTAATCGCTCGTGTGATGAGATCGGACTCCTCTTTGGAGGTCTCCTTCAGCCCCCTGATCAACGGAAGCGTACATTTTCCATCCGCAAGATCATCGCCCAAATTCTTGCCAAGATCGTTTGAGTCGCCAGCGTAGTCGAGGTAGTCATCGATTAGTTGAAATGCGAATCCAAGTTCTAGCCCATAGGTCTTGAGTGCGCCGATCACTTCATCCGGCTGATCCGTTGCAAGACCCGCACAGGCCGCAGCTGCCTCAAAAAGTACAGCAGTTTTCCGTGTGATGACTTGATCATATTCAGCCTCAGAGACGTCAGCACGATGCTGATTTTTAAGCTGCCATACTTCGCCTTCAGAAATTTGGTTGGTCGTATCAGCGAGGAGCTTGAGGACGTCGAGCCGTCCGACTGAAACCATCATCTGGAATGCGCGCGAGTATACAAAGTCGCCGACCAAAATACTGGCGCTGTTACCAAACGTCGCGTTTGCGCTGGGCTGCCCGCGTCGTGCCTCTGAGCTATCGACAACATCATCGTGGAATAGTGTTGCGGTGTGGAGACACTCAATCGAGGCTGCGAGCGGAATGTGATGATCATTGTGTGTGTTGAGTGCGCGTGCCGTCATTAAAGTCACGAGAGGCCGAACCCGTTTCCCCCCTGACTGAATCAAATATTGGCTCACTTGTTCAATGAGATCGATGTCCGATCCGAGTTGAGAAATCAGTAAGTCATTTAATGCATCAAAATCTGGTCGGATCAGATCAATGAGTTGGTCAGCAGTCGGCATGAATTCGTCCGGTATCAATCGAGGCTGTATTTTAACGATTATTCGGTTGAGAAAAAGAGAAATTAAAACTTGTCATCTGCTAAGGAACTTCCTATCATTACGCGCTTTTTGGGGGCAAGAGCCGCCGAGATTTAGAAACGGAGTGGGAACGTGTACGCGATCATTGAAACAGGCGGCAAACAGCATCGCGTTGTAGAGGGCGAGCTTATCAAGGTCGAGAAAATCGAAGCCGAGACCGGTTCAACCATTAATTTTGATCGTGTGTTGATGGTCGGAGAAGGTGAATCAATCAAAGTCGGCACACCAGTCGTAGACGGTGCAAAAGTGTCAGCAGAGGTGGTTCAGCATGGCCGTGGCGACAAAGTGACAATCGTGAAGTTCAAGCGTCGCAAGCACCACATGAAGCGCCAGGGACACCGTCAGTGGTTTACTGAAATTAAGATCACAGCGATCAATGGTTAAGGTAGGAGACAAAAATGGCTCACAAGAAAGCTGGTGGTAGTACCCGTAACGGACGCGATTCAAAAAGTAAACGCCTTGGCGTGAAGAAGTTTGGTGGTCAACACGTGTTGGCTGGTAACATTCTTGTGCGCCAGCGTGGAACACAGTTCCATCCGGGAGTGAACGTCGGATGTGGTACCGACTACACGCTCTTCGCAAAAGCGGATGGCGAAGTGAAGTTTGAAGTGAAGGGGCCACACAAGCGCCGCTTCGTCAGTGTCGTGCCCTCTGCTTAAGTAATCGCATCACTGATCTAAAAGCCCCGCTTGTGCGGGGTTTTTGCGTTTTGGACGACCCATGAAATTTGTAGATGAAGCCTTAATTACAGTCGAAGCTGGAAAGGGTGGAGCAGGATGCCTCAGCTTCTGTCGTGAAAAATACATTCCAAAAGGCGGGCCAGATGGTGGTGACGGTGGCCACGGTGGTTCTGTGATCCTTCTGGCTGACAAGAATCTGAATACGCTCATTGATTATCGCTTTCAGCCGTGCTACCGCGCTGACAACGGCCGCCCGGGTGCAGGCCGTAATAAAACAGGTGCTGGTGGCAGTGATCTCGTTTTAAAAGTTCCGGTTGGGACGACAGTCTACAATGACGAAACCAATACACTTATCGGTGAGGTTGTCGCAGATGGCGACGTGATGATGGTAGCTGAGGGTGGCCGTGGCGGTTTGGGTAATACGCGATTTAAATCCTCAACCAACCGAGCCCCTCGTCGAACCACGCCCGGGAACCCAGGCGAGGCGTTTAAACTGCGACTTGAGCTACGATTGCTGGCTGATGTTGGATTGGTTGGTCTGCCAAACGCAGGTAAATCAACGCTAATAAGTCAGTTGTCTGCCGCAAAACCGAAAATTGCAGACTATCCATTCACGACACTCGCACCACAGCTGGGTGTTGTGTCGCTGGCCCCACATCGCAATTTTGTCATTGCAGATATCCCTGGATTAATTTCTGGCGCTGCGGACGGTGCTGGTCTCGGTACGCGGTTTTTAAAACACCTCACCAGAACGCGGATTTTATTGCACTTAGTGGATGTCGCCCCGGTTGATGGGAAGGATCCGATCGAAGTTGTCGAAATGATCGCCGATGAGCTCGAGCAATTTAGTCCATCGCTCGCGGATCGAGAACGCTGGTTAGTTCTGAATAAAGTCGATTTGGTGGATCCCGACGAGCGTGATGAGTTTGTTGCGGCATTGAAAGATGCCTTCAATTGGCCACATCCTGTGCATTTAATTTCTGGCATCACCGGCGAAGGATGTGAGCTGCTCGCGTATCACTTGATGAGTCGTCTTGAAGAATTAGCGATCGAGCGGCTTGAAGATCCAGATGCCGAGCAAGCCGAGCGTACCTGGCTGGATCAAATGGCAGAGGAAGCTCATGAGCGGATTGCTGAGATTCGTGAAACACGACGTATGCAGCGAAAAATAGTCGACGCGGAAGATGAAGACAACGATGATGACAACGATGATCACGAGATGGAGGTCATTGTAGTTCGTGACTGAACACAGCAAACTCAAATCCGGTAAGCGCTGGGTCGTTAAAATCGGTAGCGCATTATTGACCAACGATGGCCAGGGCCTTGATGTTTCGGGAATGAAGGCGTGGGTCCAACAAATGTCTGCGTTGATCGATGACGATGTCGAATTGTGTTTGGTCTCGTCTGGGGCGATCGCGGTCGGACTGAAGACGCTTAAGATCAATCAGCGCCCGCAAGAGCTCCCGATGTTACAGGCGGCTGCTGCGATTGGGCAGATGGGTTTGGTACAGGCCTGGCAGAGCTATTTTTCAGCCTGTGGTCGCGAGACAGCGCAAGTATTACTAACCCACGGAGAACTTGCTGACCGTAAACGGTATCTCAATGCACGTGATACGCTGAAAACGTTAAGTCAATTCGGTGTGATTCCAGTCGTGAACGAAAATGATACGGTTGCGACTGATGAAATTCGATTCGGCGATAATGACTCGCTTGGCGCTTTAGCGACCAACCTTCTCGAAGCAGATGTGTTAATCATCCTGACCGATCAAGATGGGTTCTTCGATAAAGACCCGCGCTTGCATTCGGATGCGCGGTTGATTCCAGAAGCGCGCGCACTGGACGAGCGCCTGTTGGGTATGGCTGGAAAAGATGGGGGTGCGTTGGGTCGTGGAGGCATGTACACCAAAATTATGGCTGCTCAGCAAGCCGCTCGTTCAGGTGCGATGACTGTGATCGCTAATGGTCGGATCGAGGGTGTACTTGAGCAATTACGTGCTGGTGAGTCGGTCGGCTCATTGTTGTATCCAGATTTAAAACCGCAGGCTGCACGAAAGCGTTGGCTGGCATCACATAAACAAACGCGAGGCGTTCTTGTGATTGATGCTGGAGCGGCGGATGCTTTGAAAGTAAACGGTCGAAGCTTGTTGCCTGTGGGTGTGACCGAAGTGAGAGGTGTGTTCGATCGCGGCGATATCGTCGCGATCGAAACCACAGATGGAGAGCGACTCGCGACCGGTCTGGTCAATTACGGATCAACCCAAGCGCTCGAAATGTTTGGAAAAACAACAAAACAACTGAACGAAAATCAGTTGCTCATGGAGGGCGATGCATTAGTGCACCGAGACAATATGGCGCTTATCTGATTCAGCACCGATGTCGGCATTAAGACGCGATTGCCTTAATTTTTGCGTTCAGGCGGCTCTTGATGCGAGCACACTTGTTTTTCTTGTAGATGCCTTTGGTCACCATGCTATCAAGAATTGGCGTGGTTTCACGAAAGGCATCCGTCGCAACTTGTTGTTCACCGGTAGCAATTGCTGCCAGTGTTTTCTTAACGTATGTGCGAGCCCGTGAACGCAGGCTGGCGTTATGATTACGACGGACATCCGCCTGCTTCGCGCGCTTACGCGCTTGGGGACTATTTGCCACCGGGGTTGCTCCCTTACACTAAACCTCAAATCAGTTGAACTAACCGGAAAGTAGAGGCGCGGGAAGATACCGAATATGGAGTCAGAGGTCAAGGAAAGTAAAGCGTGACGACAGAAAAGATGGTTCGGTCTGGAATAACGGTCGGCGGTTGGACGCTCGGTTCTCGCCTGCTCGGGTTGGTACGAGATATCGTTTTAGCAAACTCGGTCGGCGCTTCTGCTGGCGCTGACGCGTTTTTTGTTGCATTTAAAATTCCAAATTTTCTTCGTCGTCTTTTTGGTGAAGGTGCTTTTGCACAGGCGTTTGTTCCTGTGTTTTCAGAAACACGCGAGAAAGACGGTGAAGCATCAGTCAAACGCCTGATTGATCAGGTCGCCGGGCGCTTTGGCCTCATCCTAGTGGCGATCAGCATCCTCGGTGTGCTTCTGGCACCTTGGATTGCGATGTTGTTTGCACCTGGGTTTTCTGATGATCCAGGCAAGCTCGCGCTGACTGCTGATCTTTTACGCTGGACGTTCCCTTATCTTGGATTTATTTGCTTTGTCGCCTTTGCTGGCGGCATATTGAATAGTGTTGGCCGATTTGCTGTACCGGCAGCCACTCCTATTTTTTTAAATCTGTCACTGATTGGGAGTGCACTGTTTTTGGTACCGCTGGTTTCACCGTCGGTCATGGGGCTTGCGATCGGTGTTGCGATCGCTGGTTTGATTCAGCTTCTCATCCAGATACCGCCACTTATAGCAGCAGGGTTACTGCCGAAACCGTCTTTGCAAGCGGATCATCCGGGTGTTTCGAAAATTTTGAAGTTGATGGCGCCAGCGCTGTTTGGTGTTTCCGTGAGTCAGATCAATTTGTTGCTTGATACGGTGTTGGCATCATTGTTGGTCTCTGGATCGGTCTCTTGGCTTTACTACTCAGACCGCCTGATGGAGCTACCGCTTGGTGTCATTGCGATCGCTGTCTCCACCGTCATTCTTCCGAAGCTGTCACGTGAGTTTGCGCAAGATGAACGCAATGCATCACAGCAAACGCAAAGCTGGGCCATTTGGGTGGTTCTGGTCTTGGGGCTTCCGTGTGCAGCAGCGCTTGCTGTATTTGGCGAGCTCATTTTGTCGACCTTGTTCCAGTACGGTGCGATGACTCTCACAGATATCGAAGCATCTGCATTGTCATTGATGGCCTATGCTGCAGGTCTGCCGGCATTCATGATGATTAAGGTGCTAGCGCCCCATTACTTTGCGCACCAAGATACCAAGACGCCAGTGAAAATCGGGTTAATTGCTATGACTGCAAATATGGGTTTCAACCTGATTCTTGTATGGTCGTTAGATCATGTGGGCTTGGCGCTTGCAACATCCCTCTCTGCCTGGGTGAATGCGATGTTGTTATTGCGTGGTCTGCACCGGCGCGGCTGGTACGAAATTCGGGGCCTCCCGTGGAAATCTGCCCTTCAAATTGGACTTGCATTGTTGCTAATGGTTCAGGTGGGTTGGTGGGCACCAACGGCTGCTGTACTTTCCGATTACGCGATCATGGAACGGATTGGATGGACCGCACTTCTGCTGATTGTTTCTGGACTTTTGTATCTGGTGACTCTGAGGCTGACAGGGATCCGGTATACTTCGTTGCTTGTCCCACCATCAGCCCGTTAACGTGATGCAGTTTGTTTTTGGTCGACATGCAGAGTTTCGGTCACCACATGTTTTAACCATCGGTAATTTCGATGGGGTGCATGTGGGGCATCAGCGTGTTATTCATCAAGCCCAGCAGGTTGCCAAACAGTTACAACTTCCGCTGACCGTGTTGTTGTTTGAGCCACAGCCAAAGGAATACTTTTCAGATCGTATTGGCGAGGTGGCACCCGCACGATTGATGAATCTCAAATCCAAAGTGGCTGCCCTGAGTGCCTTGGGTGTTGATTGCACCTGGTGTCTTAAATTTTCTGATATTCGCCCGATGTCGGCAGAAACGTTTGTGAGTCAGCTGGTTGCTGGCAAGCAAGTGAGACATCTTGTTGTTGGTGATGATTTTCGGTTTGGTTGTGACCGTCAGGGCGACTTCAACTACCTCATTGATACGGGTGAGCGCTCTGGTTTTACGGTTGAGCAGTCAGAGACCCATCGAGTCAGTGATGAGCGGGTTTCGTCGTCACGGATACGGGATTTGTTGAAGGCCCATGATTTCGATGGCGCATCGCAATTACTTGGTCGACAGTATGCGCTGTGTGGACGGGTGTTTTACGGGCAACAATTGGGGCGGAAAATTGGATTCCCGACTGCTAACATAGCGCTTTCCAATTCACCGCCGTTGCATGGCGTGTTTGGTTGCACGGTTGAGCTTCCAGAAGGACGCGTAGTCACTGGGGTCGCCAATATAGGTTCACGCCCAACCGTCTCTGGCCAAAAGGTCAGCTTGGAAGTGCATTTGCACGAGTTTACTGGGGAGTTGTATGGTCGCACCTTGATCGTGATTCCACAGGTATTTATTCGCGCTGAACAAAAATTCGAAAGTATCGATGCGTTGACCGCACAAATTCAGGTCGATAACGCAAAGGCTTTGGAATTACTGAGCGTATTAACTGGATCTGAAACTGAATGACTGATTACAAACAGACACTGAATCTTCCTGACACTGAGTTTCCAATGCGCGGAAACTTGGCAAAACGTGAGCCTGACATGATTGAGTCATGGATTGCGGATGATTGGTATCAGCAGATCCGTGACGCGCAGGCGAATCGAGAAAAGACCTTTATTCTGCATGACGGCCCTCCTTACGCAAATGGCGATATTCATATCGGTCATGCGGTGAATAAAGTGCTGAAAGACATCATTGTCAAAGCCAAAGGACTGGCGGGATATAACTCGCCCTATGTTCCAGGCTGGGACTGTCACGGGTTGCCCATCGAACACAAGGTCGAAACGACGATTGGTAAAATCGGGGATCAATTTCAATCCGCGAGTGAGTTCAGGAACGCTTGTCGAGACTACGCAGCTTCACAGATCGAGCGACAGAAGGTCGACTTTCAGCGCCTTGGTATCTTGGGTGATTGGGATAATCCCTACCTGACAATGAATTACCACGTTGAGGCAGATATCGTTCGATCGTTGGGGCGAATTATCAACAACGGTCATTTCCACCAAGGCGCAAAGCCTGTGTATTGGTGCATGGATTGCGAAAGTGCGTTGGCTGAAGCTGAAGTCGAGTACCAAGATCGTCAGACCTGGACTGTTGATGTCGCCTTTCCAATTCAAAACACCAATCAAATCGAAAGTGTCTTTGGCGTGTCATCAGATATCGCCTCAAACGCCTCGATGGCGATTTGGACAACTACGCCCTGGACCCTTCCAGCGAACCAATTTGTCGCGGTTAACGCTCAACTCCCCTACGTTTTGACGCAGTTTGAAAGGGATGACACAAGCTGGACCTTGGTTTTGGCCGAGGGACGTTTGGAGGCGTTGTCAGAGCGTTATGGTATCGATGAATTTACAATCCTCGGTCACACCACAGGCATCACTTTAGCTGGAATTCAATGTGAAGCGCCATGGGATGACCGGATTGTTCCTGTGATTACTGGCGAGCATGTGACGCTCGAAGCAGGTACAGGTGCTGTTCACTCGGCGCCTGCCTATGGTCTTGAAGATTTTAATGCAGCCAAGGGACTCGATATTGAATTATTGACACCGGTGCGTGATGACGGGACATTTGCTGATTCGGTATCTATCGTTGCAGGCCTGCATGTTGAAAAAGCCGGACCAGTGATTGCAGAGTACCTCGCCGACAAGGGACGTTTGGTTCATCAAGCAAAGCTTGAACACTCCTATCCGCATTGTTGGCGGCACAAATCACCGGTGATTTATCGAGCGACCGCTCAATGGTTTGTACGTATGAAAGGTGAGGGGCTTCTCGAGACGGCTCGAGAAGCAGTCGATTCAAAAATCTCATTCACACCGAGTTGGGGTAAGAATCGCTTGGCTGCGATGCTTCAGGACCGACCTGACTGGTGTATTTCACGGCAACGCAATTGGGGTGTCCCAATTACTGTATTCGTGCATAAAGAGACAAGTCAGTTACATCCTGAGACAGAAGCACTGTTTGAAAAAATTGCGGCCAAAATTGAACAATGCGGAATTAATGCTTGGTTTGACCTCGAACCGGGCGAGCTGCTTGGTGATGATGCTGCGAATTACCGTAAGGTCACGGATGTGCTGGATGTTTGGTTTGATTCTGGAACAACTCATGCATCAGTTCTCGGGCGTCGCGATGGTCTGAGCTTCCCTGCAGATCTATATCTTGAAGGGTCTGACCAACACCGGGGCTGGTTCCAGTCATCGCTTCTGACCTCTGTTGCGATTCATGGTCGCGCGCCATACGAGGGATTGCTAACTCATGGGTTTACCGTGGATCAAGACGGCCGAAAAATGTCGAAGTCGCTCGGTAATGTGATTCCACCGCAGGATGTGGTGAATACCTTAGGCGCCGATATTTTGCGATTGTGGATTGCGTCAACTGACTTTACAAAAGAAATGACAGTCAGTCATGAGATCCTCAACCGAACATCAGATACCTATCGCCGTATCCGCAACACATCGCGATTCTTGTTGGCAAATATGGCTGGTTTCAATCCAGAAACTGATCAGGTCGCCATGGATGACTTGGTGTCACTGGATGCTGAAATGATCCGTCGTACTGCAGTGCTTTCGGAAAAGATTATTGCTCACTACGAGGGTTATGAATTTTCTGAAGTGACTCAAGCATTGCACCACTTCTGTGTGGATGATCTCGGTGGGTTCTATCTCGATATCATCAAAGATCGCCAATACACACTCAAAGCAGATAGCCATGCCCGGAGAAGTTGTCAGACGGCGATGTACTGGATCACTGATACGCTTGTTCGTTGGATGGCGCCGATCTTATCGTTTACTGCGCAAGAAATTTGGGAAGTGATGCCTGGGACCCGGCCGCATCAATTTGTGTTTGCGATGACTGAGGCTGAGCTTCCTCAAGCAAATGGTCGTGCAACAGTGGATTGGTCGTTGATCCAGTCAGCGAAAGAGTTGGTCAATCAGGCGATTGAAGCGGCGCGAAATGATGGGCTGGTGAAGGGTTCGTTATCGGCTGAGGTCGGGTTGTACGCTGAAGGCCCTGTGTTTGATGCTCTAGCCACCTTGGGTGACGAATTACGATTTGTCATGATTACATCTGAAGTGACCTTGCACCGGTTGTCGGATGTACCGAGTCAAGCAGTCTCTGATCCTGCATTCTCGCAATTGGCGGTTGTTGTATCCGCGACTTCATCGGAGAAATGTGAGCGCTGTTGGCATCATCGCCCGGATGTCGGCACTCTGAACGAGCATCCAACCTTGTGCACGCGTTGTGTCGATAATGTTGAAGGTTCAGGCGAAGAGCGAACATTTGCATGAGGCTTGATTTTGCAATGGTGTTTGGGACGATTTTCCTGGTCGATCAATGCACCAAGCTACTGGCATCGACCTACCTGAATTATGCCGAGCCGGTGAGCCTGCTCCCGTTTTTTTCTCTTACGCTTTTACACAATACCGGCGCTGCTTTTAGCTTTTTGGCAGATGCAGGTGGGTGGCAACAGTGGCTGTTTCTGGTTTTGGCGGTGGGTGTGTCTGCATATTCACTGCGGTCGTTGCGCGATCCAGAATTATCTCAATGGATGCAAGCAGGCTTCGTTCTCTTGGTTCCTGGTGCGATTGGAAATGCGATTGATCGTGTGGCCTTTGGCTATGTAGTGGATTTTTTGCATTTTCATTGGGGACATTGGTCGTTCCCGGCCTTTAATGTTGCTGACACAAGTATTACGTTAGCAGCAGGCTGTTTATTAATTGGATGGTATTTGGATGCTCGACATCGGCCCAAATTGCAAAGTTGAACTGCACTTCTCTCTGAAACTCTCAGATACTGGCGAACTCGTGGATTCAACATTTGAAAAAAAGCCCGCTGAACTGGTGATTGGCGATGGTAATTTGCCTGCCGCTTTCGAGGCGGTGATTCATGGGATGAGAGCAGGTGAGCGGAAAATCGAACGGATTGAACCCAAAGACGGGTTTGGTCAGCATAATCCATCCAATGTGCAGCGAATTCCGAAAGATCAGTTCGACCCATCCGTTGAATTATCGGAAGGTCTGGTGGTGAGTTTTCAGGATAAAGCCAAATCTGAGTTGCCCGGTATCGTCTCGACAATTGGTGACACGATGGTGACTGTTGACTTTAATCACCCGCTCGCAGGTCGTGATCTTGAGTTTGAGGTCGAGATTTTATCCGTTGCTCCATCGGGGACGCACTGATGCATGTGACGCTTGCGAACCCGCGTGGTTTTTGCGCTGGTGTTGATCGAGCGATTGACATCGTGAATCGAGCGATCGAGGTTTTTGGTACGCCGGTCTATGTCCGTCATGAAGTAGTCCACAACAAAACGGTCGTTGACGACTTAAAGGCTCGGGGTGCCATTTTTGTGGATGAACTCGATCAAGTCCCTGATGACACCATTGTCATTTTCTCTGCCCATGGGGTGTCCCGTGCGGTCCAAGACGAGGCTGCGCGGCGTCAACTGAAAGTATTTGACGCAACCTGTCCTTTGGTAACGAAAGTGCATATGGAAGTGATCAAATTTTCCAAAGAAGGGCGAGAGTGCATTTTGATTGGTCACGCAGGGCATCCGGAGGTTGAAGGGACGATGGGCCAGTTTGATACCTCAAATGGTGGAACCATCAAGCTGGTCGAGGATGAAGATGGTGCGCGGACAGTTCAGATCAATGACCCAACAACTGCGTCATTCGTGACACAAACGACACTTTCTATGGACGATACAGCAAGGATCATCTATATCTTGCGCGAGCGGTTTCCTGAGATTCAAGGACCGCGGAAAGACGATATCTGTTACGCCACTCAAAACCGTCAGGATGCCGTCAAGCGTTTGGCGATTGCACACGATCTTGTCTTAGTGGTTGGTTCCCCAAACTCATCGAATTCCAACCGTCTAAGGGAGCTCGCGGTGCGTTTGGGCTCGCAGTCCTATCTCATTGGCGGTCCCGAACAGATTGATCCGGCATGGGTTCAGGCAGCTACAGCCATTGCGGTCACAGCGGGCGCATCAGCACCTGAAAATATCGTACGTGCAGTGTGCGTACGATTGGAAGAACTGGGCGCTGAGACAATCTCGCAGGAGCGCGGTGTTGACGAATCAATTCAATTTTCATTACCGAAGGAATTGAAGCTTCACTCTGTCGACTAGCGCCGAAGTTCAATCGACTCCTTGTTTTGCTCTGCTGTTCTCCCCAGACGAAGATGGTATGCGCGGATTTGCTTTATCTGAGAGTTTGATGGCTCTTTCCATGGTCAGTCTTCTATTCATTGTGATGTTGAGTCGAGGGCCTGATCGAGAGAGCGGTGATTGACCAAATCATTTGCATGGACAGAGTGTAGTTCGTTCTGACGAAATCCTTTTTGCATGCAATAATTTAGGCATGGTGCAAGCAACGATTTCCCCGTGCGACGTATTGATCATTGGCGCAGGTGTCATGGGTATGCTGTCCGCCTTGGAATTGGCTGAAGCGGGCCAGGATGTTGTGGTCCTTGATAAAGGTCAAGCAGGACTCGAGGCCTCCTGGGCTGGCGGGGGGATTATTTCACCCCTCTATCCATGGCGTTATTCCCCTTCAATTAGCACGTTAGCGACTTGGTCTCAGAACGCCTTTCCTGATTTGATTGCGCAGCTCCGCGATTCCACAGGGATTGACCCGGAACTCCTAGCAAACGGGATGTTGGTGACAGCAACCAACGAACGCGAGCAGGCCCTCGCTTGGGGTGCTGGTGTATCGCGTGCGGTTATCGAAATTACGGATGACGAGGCTCAAGCGTTAGAGCCCCACGTAGTTCTCAATGAAACTCCTCTATGGATGCCGCGTGTATCGAGTGTGCGTAATCCACGCATGGGTCAGGCCCTGAGACTGATGTGTCTCAATCATCCACATATTCAACTCCGTGAATATCATGAAGCACAGGTGTCCGGCTCTCTGTCATTGCCTGTGGTCTCAAGTCATGGTCAGCGAGTTGTAGCGGATCGAATTGTACTCACAACGGGAGCATGGACTGGGGATCTGCTGTCAGGATTGGATCTCACCTGTCCGATCAAGCCTATGAAAGGCCAAATGCTTTTATTTAGCCCATGTCGACTTGTTAATCGTGTGGTTTTAGCCAATGGTCGCTATGCGATTCCACGTGCAGATGGACGGATTGTCTTTGGCTCGACGCTTGAGGATGTGGGTTTTCAAAGAACGCCGGATCGTGATGCGTTCGAATCACTGCATGCATCAGCACTCGCTATGATTCCTGCACTCAATAACGTTGACTTGGAAGCCCAGTGGGCTGGCTTTCGGCCAGGCTCTCCTGAGGGTATGCCGTGGATCGGTGCAATGTCAGAGAAGTTATGGGTGAATTCGGGACACTTTAGAAATGGTGTAGTCTTGAGTCCTGCATCCAGCCGACTATTATGCGATCTGATGTTGGATCGAACGCCGATCGTTGATCCTTTACCCTATCAACCTCGGAACACACAATGATACGGACTTCTTGTATTCGACTGCTACAAATGGATGCTGTTGTTGGTGACTTTGACGCGAACCTGCGAAAACTAGCTGACGCCGCCAAGACTGCGCGTCAGGATCGTGTATCAGTTTTGATCGCACCCGAACTCGCGCTGACCGGCTATCCACCGGAGGATCTGTTATTACGTCCTGCATTGATCGATAAATTGAATGCATCTGAATCTCGATTGTGCGATATCAGTCAGGGTTTGACGCTAATGGTCGGTGCGCCGAGCGAACTCGTGCGTGAACCGAGTACATGGGACCTTGGCAACAATAGCGCGCGTCCCGCTTCTCTCTTTAATAGTCTGATCGTCTACAACGATGGGGTCCGGGTGATGACCTATCACAAACAATCACTGCCTAACTATCAGGTATTTGATGAGCGTCGCTATTTTGTGGCTGGCTCTGAGCCTCAGATATGTGACCTTGATGGGGTGCGAATTGGTCTTCTTGTGTGCGAAGACGTTTGGGTTCCAGAGATTGTAGAAGCAACTTGCGAGCTTGGCGTTGATTGTATCGTTGTCGTGAATGCATCACCCTTTGCAGAAAATAAAGTAGTCGAGCGGCACGAACACCTGAAACATCGTGCACGTGTGAATCAGGTACCAATCGCTTATGTGAATTTGGTGGGTGGGCAGGACGAGCTCATTTTCGACGGTGGTTCCTTCGCCGTGAATCGCGTTGGGCAGATCATTGCTCAGGCTAATTTTTTCACTGAAGATGTGCTGGACCTCTTTTGGGATGGGTCAGATTTCATAGGGCATCGTTTGGAAAATGTGCCATCGTCTGATTGGATGCTGTATCAAGCACTTGTGACTGGAGTCCGTGATTATTTTAAGAAGACGGGCTTCAACAAAGCGGTTCTCGGATTATCAGGAGGAATCGACTCAGCATTGACGCTAGCAGTTGCCACAGATGCGCTTGGTGCAGAAAACGTTCACGCGGTGATGATGCCCTATTTGTATACCGCCGATATCAGTGTGACGGATGCGGAGCGACAGGCTCAAATCTTGGGATGCGAATTCTCGATTGTTTCCATTGAACCGATGGTCCGAGAATTTATGCAGACGTTGAAACCCTTTTTTGAAGGACACCCGGTCGATTCAACAGAAGAAAATTTGCAAAGTCGCTGCCGGGGTATGCTACTGATGGCGCTTTCGAATAAAACTGGCGCTTTAGTTTTAACAACTGGTAACAAGAGTGAAATGGCTGTCGGTTACGCGACGCTCTATGGCGATATGGCTGGTGGGTATGCGGTTTTAAAAGACGTTTGGAAAACCCGAGTCTATGATCTTGCAAGATATGTGAATCGAGATTGTGAAGTGATTCCCAAGCGAGTTATTGTTCGACCACCATCTGCTGAGTTGGCTCCTGGGCAAGAAGATTCGGATAGCCTGCCGCCCTACGATCGCCTAGATACCATGTTGTCGCTATATATCGAGTCCGATCTATCGCCTCAGGAAATTATTGAATCGGGATTTGATTCGACTGAGGTGAAGCGAATGTGTCGCCTCGTCGATATAAATGAATACAAGCGTCAACAGTCCGCTGTCGGACCGCGCGTGACCGTTCGGGGATTTGGTCGCGATCGGAGATATCCGATCGCGAATCGTTGGTCTTTCTAAAAGAAAACCTCGTCGACAACTCGAGGTGCGTCTACGGCAGGGGGATCTTCTGCAGGACGGAGCGTTGCTTGTGGACGACGGCTTGTGTCTAGACGGCGCGACTGGCTGAATGCTGCTAGCCGGTCCGCGAGGTTGCCCCCACTCCCCATAAATCCGAGTGTGAGGATGCTGGTGAGCGTTTCTCCTTCTTCGTATAAAACCCCTGCCGCTAGCCGCTGATTACCACGCTCACCTGCGACGTATTCAGGATAGTTTTCAGAGAGTACAAACAAGGCATCTTGTGATTCTTGTGGGAGACCCAGTGCCTCGAATGCTAGGTACATAACGATCAAAGCATCGATCACAGCTGGGGTCGACGGATAGCCCTCAATCACCCGACGTGCGCGGTTGGCAGCCGCTAAATAAGCGCCTTTTCTGATGTAGTAACGTGATACATTGACTTCATATTCGGCTAGCTGATTACGAACATAAATCAAGCGGAGTGTTGCATCCTCAGTGAATTCACTGTCTGGATAGCGTTCAAGCAATTGTTTGAAATCATTAATGGCATCGCGCGCACCACCGATATCTCTGCCTGTCTCATCGCCTGGCAGATAACGCGATACCATAGAGTCGTTAGACGAGTATGAGGACAAGCCTTTCATGTACTGCGCATAGTCTGCTTCGGGATGATCTGGATTGAGGCGGATAAATCGATCAGCGGTGAGTCTTGTCAGCTCATACTTCGATGATTTGAAATAGGCGTAGACCAGATCCAATTGAGTTCCATCAGCGTATCGGCCGAATGGGAAGCGACGATCAAGTTCTTCAAGCGAGGTGATTGCTTCAAGATACCGGCTACCATCCATATGTCCCTTTGCCTCTTCCCAAAGCTGCCGTTCGCTTTTCAGGTTGGCTTCTGGATCGAACAGCGTACAGGCGGTAAGTACAACAGAAATAAGCAGAGAGCTAAGGGTCCGGGTTATCATGGAATTCCTTGTTTAGATGAATAGATAAATGACCGATCGGCAATATACTAAAACACATATTCAAGCACAGATTCAGGTTCCTTTGGAGGAATCTGGCTCTCGGATCGACCAGGTTCTGGCCCGCTTGATGCCAGATTACTCACGCGCTCGTCTGACACAATGGCTAACCGACGGGCAGATTTTAGTCGATGGGGCTCGATTAAAGCCAAAAAATAAGGTGGTTGGTGGCGAACAAATTGTTATCGATGCTGAACTTGAGGCGCAAATTGATTGGTCAGCTGAGGATATCCCTCTTGATCTCGTTCATATGGACAATGATCTGATCATCGTGAATAAACCGGCTGGTCTTGTCGTCCACCCTGGACATGGAAATCCATCGGGTACGCTGGTGAATGCATTATTGTCTCGGTTTCCTGAGCTTGAAGAGATTCCGAGAGCGGGCATCGTGCATCGTCTTGACAAAAACACCAGTGGTGTTTTGGTGGTTGCTCGTTCATTAAAAGCACAGGTCAATCTGGTGAAGCAACTGAAGGATCGATCGATGAGTCGTCAATATGTTGCGCTTGTATACGGGCAGCCTAATAAAGAAGGCACAGTTGATGTTGCTATAGATCGACATCGGCTTCAACGAACGAAAATGGCTGTGGTGTATTCTGGTAAGCCGGCAGTCACACATTACCGACTGTCTGAGACGACAGCACACTTTGCTTGGCTGCATGTGAAGTTGGAAACAGGTCGAACGCATCAGATCCGGGTTCATCTGACACATATTGGCCATCCGTTGGTCGGTGATCCCGTCTATCGCCAACGCCGTCCAGGTCTTGGATATGCAACGCAAGAAGCTCGTGCGTTAATCGACGCATTTCCAAGACAGGCTCTGCATGCGAGGACCCTTGGTTTGATTCATCCGACGCACGGCGAACATGTCGAGTTTGAGGTACCACTTGCATCTGATTTGCAAGAATTATCTGTCGCTCTGAGGCGTGTGGATGTCTGATCCGTGGCTTGAGATTGACTTTGGGCCAAACGTTCAAGCTATACAGACGATCTGTCGTTCCGAGCCCGGCCCTTATGGATCGTTTAATCTGGGATTGCATGTTGGTGACGACATGGGTTCTGTTGTCACCAATCGAGCTCGTCTGGCTCAGCGATTTGGTCGTGAGGTATATTTTCCTGAGCAGGTTCACGGATTCGATGTCATCTGTGTCGATCAGGAGTCTCTGGTCGTCGCTGCTGATGCAGTGGTGACAGATCAGTTGCTCTGTCCAATCGGCGTTACAACCGCGGATTGTCTCCCAGTGTTGTTTGCAAGCCAAGATCTGATTGGTGTTGCCCATGCTGGTTGGCGAGGACTCGTTTCTGGGGTACTCGAACGAACGCTTCAAGAATTCCCCAATCCTGCAAAGGTGCGCGTGTGGCTCGGTCCGTGTATCGGTCGAGATGCATTTGAAGTTGGGCCTGAAGTTGTGGACGCTTTTGTATCTAAAAACGCGGACTGGGGCCGTTATTTCAAATCGGTCGGCGATTCTGATCGCTCGATGGCCGATCTGCAGGGCATCGCTTATGATGTCCTTGAAAACCTTGGTGTTGTGACTACTGAAAGGTTCGATGCTTGCACATATAGCGACCCGACGCAGTGGTATTCCTATCGGCGATCAGGCCTTACTGGGCGAATGGCAAGCTGTATTATGCGCACTGAATAACCTGTGGATAACTTGTAATTTGTAGTCGTTGCCTCCATCACAACATGCACATTGGTTTAGATAAAGGATTACCTAATGCGAATGGATCGGTTAACAAATCGTCTCATGCAGGCGCTTCAGGAAGCGCAAAGTCTCGCCTTAAGTCTTGATCATAATGAGATGTCGCCGTGGCATCTTTTGAAAGCGTTACTGACACAACAGGGTGGTTCGGCCCGTTCCTTAGTACTTTCTGCCGGGGGGCATTTTGATCAATTGCTTAGGGAAGTCGACCATGCTTTAGAGGAATGGGCAAAGGTTGCTAACCACGATGGTGAGGTCCGAATGAGTCAGGACCTGGTCCGCCAGGTTAATTTGGCTGAGAAGCAGTCAATGGTTCAGAAAGACGCATATCTCTCTTCTGAAACCGTTTTGGCTGTGATGTCGAAAGATAAGGCGACAAAAGCTGCGTTTCAGGCAGCTTCAGTTAATGAAGATCACTTTGGCGATGCAATTGAGAAACTCCGTGGAGGCGAGTCAGTGCAAACCGAAAATGACGAAGACAACCGTGGGGCCTTAAACAAGTATTGCCTTGATCTGACCGCGCGAGCGTCAGACGGCAAACTGGATCCGGTGATTGGACGTGACGAGGAAATTCGACGTGCTGTTCAAGTACTGCAGCGTCGAACAAAGAATAACCCTGTATTGATCGGTGAACCGGGTGTTGGAAAGACAGCCATCGTTGAGGGTCTAGCTTCTCGGATTATCAATGGTGAAGTACCTGAAGGATTAAAAGGGAAGCGCGTATTATCGCTTGATATGGGATCGCTTATAGCGGGTGCGAAATTCCGTGGCGAATTCGAAGAGCGATTGAAGGTTGTATTGAAAGAATTGGCGCAGCAAGAAGGGCAAATCATCTTATTTATCGATGAAATCCACACCATGGTGGGAGCAGGAAAGTCCGAAGGAGCCATGGATGCAGGTAATATGCTGAAGCCTGCACTGGCTCGCGGAGAACTTCATTGCGTAGGAGCAACAACACTTGATGAATATCGTCAGTATTTTGAAAAAGATGCGGCTCTCGAGCGTCGCTTCCAGAAAGTGTTGGTCGGTGAGCCGACAGAAACCGATACGATCGCAATTCTTCGTGGATTGAAGCCGAAATACGAAGTGCATCATGGGGTTGAGATTTCTGATTCGGCCATCATTGCGGCGGCCAAATTGTCTAGCCGCTATATCACTGATAGACAGTTGCCTGATAAGGCGATTGATCTGATGGATGAGGCGGCAAGTCGCATCCGTTTGGAAATGGATTCGAAGCCTGAAGAGTTGGATCGCTTAGATCGTCGACTGATTCAATTAAAGATCGAACGTGAGGTACTCAAAAAGGAGAAAGACAAGGCGAGTAAGGCGCGCCTGATTGAACTTGAAGAAACGATTGCTGAAGTCGCAGAAGAAGCCGGTGCACTTGAGAAGGTGTGGGCATCAGAAAAAGCGCAAACTCAGGGTGTGCAAACCATTAAAGAAGAGCTTGATCGCGCTGAAATTGATCTCGAGCAGGCACGGCGTGCTGGTGACTTGGCCCGTATGAGTGAGATTCAGTATGGAGTCATACCAACGCTCGAGAAGCGGATGGTTGAAGCTCAGGAAGCCAATGAGTCTGATGAAGGAAAGCTTGTGCGCTCTCGAGTCACAGAAGAGGAAATTGCTGAAGTTGTCAGTCGTTGGACTGGAATCCCTGTTGCGAAGATGCTTGAAGGTGAGAAAGACAAGCTACTTCAAATGGAAGATGCATTGCATGCTCGAGTGGTTGGGCAAGATATAGCAGTGACGGCTGTCGCCAATGCGGTACGCCGATCGCGATCTGGTTTATCGGATCCAAAGCGACCCAATGGTTCGTTTTTATTCTTAGGTCCAACCGGTGTAGGCAAAACCGAACTATCTAAAAGTTTGGCTGAATTTCTATTTGATTCGGAAGATGCAATGATTCGGATTGACATGTCCGAATTCATGGAGAAACATTCAGTCGCTCGATTGGTGGGCGCACCTCCGGGATATGTTGGATATGAACAAGGCGGTTATTTGACTGAAGCGGTCCGTCGCCGTCCTTATGCAGTAGTGCTATTGGATGAAGTTGAGAAAGCACATCCCGACGTGTTTAATATTTTGTTGCAAGTACTTGATGACGGTCGTCTCACTGACGGCCAGGGTCGTACGGTTGATTTTTCGAATTCGGTTGTGGTCATGACCTCGAACCTAGGGTCTGACTTAATTCAGAGTATGGTTGGTGAGTCGCACGAAACAATTCGCGATGCTGTGATGGGTGTTGTGGGTGCGCATTTCCGACCTGAGTTTATCAATCGAATCGATGATGCAGTTGTTTTCCACGCGCTTGGCCGAGATCATATTCGTGGGATCTTAGATGTTCAGTTATCTTATTTGCGCGCTCGACTCGACGAGCTGGAATATGCATTTGAACTGACTGATGAAGTTGCTGAAAAACTATGTGAGGCAGGTTACGATCCGGTTTATGGTGCGCGACCCTTGAAAAGAGCGATCCAGCTTCATCTTGAAAATCCGCTTGCTGAAGCAATCCTGAAAGGTCAGTTCGCACCTGGTGCAACTATTCGAGCAACGCTCACGAGTGCCGGCGAGATAACCTTCCAGACCTAAAATGCCGCGGCCTTCAGTTGACAGGCCGTGTGTGGGTGTCACAATTGCCCGCTTACCTAAACTATTTACTCGGAGAGGGTCGGAAGTGGAATTGCTTTCTGGCGGTGAAATGATCATGCGCGCGCTGAAAGAGGAAGGAGTCAAAATCATTTTTGGCTACCCCGGCGGCGCTGTTCTGCATATTTATGACGCCCTGTATCAGCAAGATGCAGTTGAACACATTTTGGTACGCCACGAACAGGCTGCAGTCCACGCCGCAGACGGATTTGCGCGATCGACTGGCGAAGTTGGCGTTAGCCTGGTGACCTCGGGTCCTGGGGCGACAAATGCTATTACGGGGATTGCGACTGCTTATATGGATTCCATTCCCTTGGTTGTGATTTCCGGGAACGTGCCGAGTCATTTGATGGGAACTGATGCATTCCAAGAGACGGATATGATCGGTTGTTGTCGCCCAATCGTGAAGCATTCGTTTCTCGTGCGCTCGATTGCAGAAATCCCGAGTGTGATGAAAAAAGCGTTTCATATCGCGAAGAGTGGTCGCCCGGGTCCTGTGGTCGTTGATGTACCGAAAGACATGACAGCACCGACCGAAAAACGTCCATTTGTATACCCAGAAACAGTCAAAATGCGTTCTTACACACCGGCGCTTAAAGGGCATGCCGGTCAGATTCGTAAAGCACTCGACCTTCTCCTTGAAGCGAAACGTCCAGTTATTTATGCCGGCGGCGGCGTGGTATTGGGCAATGCAGCAAAGGAACTCACCGCGATTGCGAAGCGTCTTGGTTATCCGGTGACCAATACGCTAATGGGTTTGGGTGCGTTTCCCGGATCGGATGATCAGTTCATTGGAATGCTGGGTATGCACGGTTTTTATGAAGCGAACCAAGCGATGCATCAAGCGGATGTAATTTTTGCTGTAGGTGCTCGATTTGATGATCGAGTGACGAATAACCCGAAAAAATTCTGCCCTAACGCACGGATCGTACACATCGATATCGATCCTGCCTCAATCCAAAAAACAGTTCAGCATATCGAAGTCCCTTTAGTTGGTCCTGTAGGGCCTGTATTGGCGGATATGGTGGAAATGTTAAATCAGATGGCTGTCGAGCCTGACCAGAATGCACTAAGCGCCTGGTGGGAAACCATCAATGGCTGGCGCGAAAAGCATGGACTCTGGACTGGTGATCGTTTTATACGTCGTGACAAAATCATGCCTCAGGATGTGATTCGCACATTGTACGAAGTAACCAAAGGCGAAGCGTTCGTTTGCTCGGACGTTGGACAACATCAAATGTTTGCCGCGCAATATTACAAGTATGACCAACCGCGAAGGTGGATTAATTCTGGTGGGCTCGGAACGATGGGATTCGGTTTACCCGCTGCGATGGGTGTTCAGCTTGCACACCCAGACAGCCCGGTTGCTGTTGTCACAGGCGAGGGCTCGATTCAGATGTGTATCGAAGAACTATCGACTTGCACTCAATACAACATGCCTGTGAAGATCATTAACCTCAACAATGCCGCTTTAGGTATGGTCAAGCAATGGCAGGATATGCAGTACGGCGGTCGTTATGCGGGCTCAACCTATGCGGATTCGCTACCAGATTTCGTCAAGCTCGCCGAAGCCTATGGGCACGTGGGAATGATCGTGACAGATCCATCAGAGCTAAAAGAAAAAATGGAAGAGTGTTTCGCGATGAAGGATCGCGTGGTGTTTATGGATATATATATTGATCCGGATGAGCACGTCTATCCAATGCAGATACCAACTGGCTCGATGAAGGATATGATTTTGAGTAAGACGGAGCCTTCGAATTGAGACACATCATTTCGGTCCTGATGGAAAATGAGCCAGGTGCATTGTCTCGTGTGGTCGGGCTGTTTTCACAACGCGGATACAACATTGAATCGCTAACCGTCGCGCCGACAGAAGATGTCACATTGTCGCGTCTAACAGTGACCACGATTGGTGACGATACTGTGATTGAGCAGATTACAAAGCAGTTGAATAAGCTCATCGATGTTGTGAAATTAGTGGATCTGACCGATGGCGAACATATCGAGCGGGAATTGATGCTGATAAAAATTAAAGCCATCGGTGCTCAGCGCACCGAGGTGAAGAGAACCTGCGATATCTTCCGCGGTCAGATTGTTGACGTCACCCCGGCGATGTATACAGTCCAACTCACCGGAACAAGCGACAAATTAGATGCATTTATTGACGCGATTGGCGCCTCGGCCATTTTGGAAGTGGTCCGAAGCGGTGTCAGTGGTATCGCGCGCGGGGAACGCGTGTTGTCTGTTTAGGCCGCCAGAAATTAATGAGAGGAAAACATTTCATGCAGATTTATTACGACAAAGATTGTGACTTATCGATTATTCAGTCGAAAAAGGTATCGGTAATCGGTTATGGGTCGCAGGGTCATGCTCAGGCGTGTAACCTGAAAGATTCGGGTGTTGACATCACCGTTGGTCTTCGTGTTGGCTCGTCTTCGGTCGCTAAAGCGGAGGCACATGGTCTGAAAGTGTTGCCAGTGGAAGAAGCCGTCGCGCAAGCAGATCTTGTTATGATTCTGACGCCTGATGAGTTTCATGGGGATCTGTACAAATCGGAAATCGAACCAAACATCAAGCAAGGTGCTACGCTCGCGTTCTCACATGGCTTTTCGATCCACTACAACCAGGTGGTTCCACGTGCCGATCTGGATGTAATTATGATCGCACCGAAGGCACCAGGTCATACGGTACGTAGCGAGTATGTCCGTGGTGGTGGTGTTCCTGATTTAGTAGCAGTTCATCAGGATGCGTCTGGTAATGCGAGGAATGTTGCCATGTCCTACGCGTCTGGTGTTGGTGGCGGTCGGACGGGCATCATTGAAACCACGTTTAAGGATGAAACTGAGACTGACTTATTTGGTGAGCAGGCAGTTCTTTGTGGTGGATGCGTTGAGCTCGTTAAAGCAGGCTTTGAAACACTGGTCGACGCGGGCTATGCGCCAGAAATGGCATATTTTGAGTGCCTACATGAATTAAAACTGATTGTTGATTTGATGTATGAGGGTGGTATCGCGAACATGAACTACTCAATCTCAAACAACGCAGAGTTTGGTGAATACGTCACTGGCCCTGAAGTGATCAACGAAGAGTCTCGATATGCGATGCGTGAAGCGTTACGCCAGATTCAGGAGGGCGAGTACGCCAAGATGTTTATCACCGAAGGCCAAACAAACTACCCATCGATGACAGCACGTCGTCGTAATAACGCGGCACATCCGATTGAGCAGGTTGGTGCTAACTTGCGTGCGATGATGCCATGGATCGCAGCTAATAAACTGGTTGACAAAGACAAGAACTAGTTGAGGGCGGGCCCTCTAGCCCGCTTGTCATGATGACTCAGTCAAAAGGTATTTACCTCCTCCCCAACATCCTGACGACCGCAGCACTGCTGGCGGGATTTTTTTCAATTATCACCGCAACACGAGCGGTTTATGAGGGAGAAGGGCTGTTTGAGACCGCTGCAATTGCGATTCTTGTCTCAGGGCTTTTTGATGGTCTTGATGGCCGCGTTGCCCGGCTTACTAACACTCAAAGTGAATTTGGTGCGCAATATGATTCGCTGAGTGACGTAGTTGCTTTTGGTGTCGCGCCGGCCGTTTTGGTATTTAGTTGGTCTCTATCGGCACTTGGCAAACTTGGCTGGGTCGCAGCCTTCGTCTACGTCGCGGGAACAGCTTTGAGACTTGCCCGTTTTAATATTCAGCGTGAAATTGTCGATTCAAATTACTTTATTGGCCTAGCGTGTCCTGCCGCAGCCTATTTCTTAGCATCTGCTGTCTGGACGCTGGTCGATTCAAATATCCAAGGTGAGACAGTCGCATTAACCATGGTGATATTGACTGCAATCTGTGGTCTCCTGATGGTGTCATCTGTTCCTTATCCCTCATTTAAGAATTCTGATTTGAAGGCACGCGTGCCTTTACTTGCGATCATGGCTGCTGCGTTGATATTCGCTTTTGTCTCTCTTGACCCACCTCGGGTTCTATTTTTGTTGACCAGTCTCTATATTCTTAGTGGTCCAGCACTTTGGTTCAGAAATCGCTTGGATGGGAAAAAACGTGAGCCGAAAGAAGAAGAGTAAACGCGGGATCATTGATGAAGATATCCCGACGGTGTCAGAAAATGAGGCGAGACGCCAGGTAATCTATGGTGCGATTGGTTTTATCTTCAGTTTTGTACTGGTTCTGCTGTTCCGACCAGGGACTGGTCACTTAATTGAAGCGATCGTTTTGATCGGTATTGTGGCGTCAAGCACTTTTGGTGGTATGAAGTTAGCCAGTTGGTTGGAATCAAAACAATACAATCTCAAAGGATAAGCAATGCAAAAGGGGTATTGGATTAGTTGTTACCGCGAAATTTATGATACTGGCAAGTTGGCGGCTTATGCGGCACTCGCGAAGCCTGCGGTTGAGAGCCAAGGTGGACGCTTTCTCGTTCGTGGCTCTGCTGTCTATGCAGCTGGTTCAGGCGTGATGGAGCGTACAGTGATCGTTGAATGGCCGACGTTGATTGATGCGCAAAACGCCTATGATTCGGATGCTTACCAAGCTGCATTGGATGCGTTGGCAGACGGCGTTGATCGTGATTTTCGTATTGTTGAGGGTGCTTAGTGTAGATAGTCGCGCTCAATTGGCGCGATTGAAAAAAACTTTCTTGCAGAAAGCCACTTTCATTGGCATCCTCGAGTTATGAACACGTTAGGTATCTATAACACTCTGCTATTTGGTCGTCGACTGCCCTGATGGGCGGTTCAGTTTGTCTCGTATTCGATTTCTTTTTGTATTCAGTTTTATGTATTACCGGACGGTTTTAAACCGTTGGAGAAATGAAGATGGCGAAAGATCAGTTAATCATTTTTGACACAACATTGCGTGATGGAGAGCAGAGTCCGGGCGCTTCAATGACTCGTGATGAAAAAGTTCGCATTGCCAAAGCGCTCGAGCGTCTTCGCGTTGATGTCATTGAAGCCGGCTTTGCTGTAGCGAGCCCCGGTGATTTTGAGGCCGTCAAAGCGGTTGCGTCGGCCATTCAAGAATCGACTGTCTGCAGCTTATCGCGTGCACTTGAACGAGATATTGAAATTGCTGCAGAAGCTATCGCCCCAGCACCAAGGCGTCGGATTCATACATTTATCGCAACGAGCCCGATACATATGAAGCACAAGCTCAAGCTAGAGCCTGAGCAAGTGATTAAGCAGGCTGTCTATGCAGTAAAAAAAGCGCGACAATATACGGATGACGTCGAGTTTTCCGCAGAAGACGCGGGCCGCTCAGATATCGACTTCCTTGCTCGAGTGTTCGAAGCCGTAATCGATGCTGGTGCGAGTACATGTAATTTTCCAGACACGGTTGGATATAACCTCCCATTCCAAATCGAAGAGACCGTTCGGATACTTCTATCGAAAATACCGAATGCTGATAAAGCGATTTTTTCAGTGCACTGCCACAACGACCTGGGAGTCGCTGTTGCGAATTCACTAGCGGCTGTCCGTGCCGGATGTCGTCAAATTGAATGTACGATAAATGGACTTGGCGAGCGTGCAGGAAATACGTCGCTTGAAGAGGTAGTGATGGCCGTCAAAACGCGATCTGACATTGTCGATGTTGAAACACATATTGAGACACAGCATATTCTCCCCGCGTCACGATTGGTCTCAACTATTACGGGATTTCCAGTTCAGCCAAACAAGGCAATCGTTGGTGCGAATGCATTTGCGCATGAGTCTGGTATTCACCAAGACGGTGTTTTGAAGCATCGCGAAACCTACGAAATCATGCGCGCTGAAGACGTGGGCTGGAATACCAACAAAATGGTCTTGGGTAAACATTCGGGACGTGCTGCTTTCAAATCTCGACTTGATGAACTTGGGATTGTTCTGGCCGATGACCAAGCGCTGAATGAGGCTTTTGCACGCTTTAAGGACCTGGCTGACCGAAAACATGAAATCTTTGATGAAGATCTGCAAGTATTGATGAATTCCCAGAAAATGGAGGCTGACATTGCGCGCTACGATCTCGCAGACCTGTCTGTCACATCAAAAATGGGAGTGGCTCCAACAGCACACCTTAAGCTACGGGTCGACGGCTCTGAGATTGATACCTCTGCAGAAGGCGACGGTCCAGTCGACGCGGTGTATAAAGCGATCGAGTCCGTTGCAAATTCTGGTAGCGACCTTCAGCTATATTCGGTCAATGCCATCACAACAGGAACGGACTCTCAAGGTGAAGTGACGGTTCGTCTTGAAAAATCCGGTCGAATCGTGAATGGACTCGGCGCGGATACTGATATTGTTGTTGCCTCGGCGAAAGCCTACCTTCACGCATTGAATTTGATTGAAAGACCATTGGATAAGGAGCATCCACAAAAGTCCGAGGGCATTTGATGCAGACATTGCCATCGGAGGAATCGCGAAGGATTCTTGATGCAATGGGTATCCCGGTCGTTGTGCTTCGTGAGGATTCTTATGAAGCTACAGAGGTTTCGAAAATCACAACTGTTGAGTCTGGTCTGAGTCGGGGGTTATCAGAACTGGTGGAGGTTCTGGAAAAAAGCGTAGCTCCTAGTGGCAAGGTATTCGAGGCAGATAAGAATCAGATGAATGTCGCAGACAATGAGGCTTCTGATAGATCAGTTATACGGCCTGATTCCACTGATGCGGTAGATGAGCTAAAACCGCTTCGATTTACTTTAGTCAGTGCGGTGACAGCAGATGTTTTATTTGCCTGCGAACTTCCCGATTGGGCAGGTGGTTTGCTTGAAGGTCGTTTGACGGGTTTATGTTCCGATCTATTAAGGGCTTTATCTCCGTCGACTAATGATGTTGATTGGCAGTATTTCAATTGGCCTATTGTAGGAATCAAAGATCACGGGCGCGAGGCAGCGACAGATGCGGTGGATGCTTGGTTACATCGCCGATGGGCTGAGACTCGCTCCGGAGACCCTGTGATCGCATTTGCCGTTTCTGAAATCGATTTATCCGCTAGCTTTTCTGATGCGTTGATACTTCCGCCTTTGGATCAACTCGCTGTTTCAGGTGATGTAAAGCGATCCGCTTGGAAAGTGATTCAAGAGCACAAGCGTGGCTAATACGCTGACATTTCGATTGCTAGAAGAGTCTGACCTCGATGCTGTTTGCGAGCTTGAGTCACGTGCATATGAATTTCCATGGTCTCGCGCCATCATCGGTGGGTGTACAACCGTCCCTTACCGGATTTGGCTAGGTTTTCAAGCGGACCAATCCGTTCATATCTGCCAGGCATTTTTATCAATCACGCTTGATGAAGCGCACATTTTGAATGTTTCAGTTGACCCTCGCTTCCAGGGCCAAGGGTTTGGCGGTCAGATGCTTAATCATTTAATAGACGATGCACGAGCGCAAGGTGCACGACAAATGTTTCTTGAGGTGCGTGAATCAAATACCGTTGCAATCCATATGTATCTGAATCAAGGATTCAATGAAGTTGGACGGAGACGGGATTACTATCCGACTGCAACGAGGCGAGAGGACGCCTTGGTTTTTGGGCTACAGCTACGATTTGATCAACTCTGAATATTTGATTCTTGTCTGATCCAAGGACAGGCAATTCCCAAAGCCCGGTATTTTGATTGAATCATGGCCAATCTCGATATCTAAACCCTCCACAATATTCTCACCATAGTGGTAGAGAATCTCGATCGCTCCACGATCAATATTCTGGCGATAACGTGCTTGTCTGGATTGGACTTCATCCGATCCCTGTATCTCAATTGGTCCGTGACGTGATTGAAGAAGTGTCGCCGTTGCTTCAGGCGACACAATGGCAGCAGTTGAGTTGTTGCCACCAAACCCCTTTGCGTTGATCAGCACGGCCTTGATTCGTTGTTCTCTAGACGTCAATATGAATTCAAGCCCTTCTTCAGCGACATCTGGAGCCAACGAGTCGGTCGTTTGGATTCCCGGTGCAATCTGTGAAGCAAATGCGCCGAGACTTATAGCCAATTGGTCACCACCCGCAGTTCCTTGGGAGTGACCGAGTTGACTTTTGACTGCACTGACTGACCAGGCGTCGAGTCCAAAGGCTGTCGCAACCCGAGACAATACATCAGACTCTGTGACTCGATTTTGTGGGGTGCTGGTTCCATGGGCTTGGACCAGGGTTTCATTTGCGAGCACATCTTGTCCGAGCAAATCTCGAATGCTGGCTGCAGCTTGCGCCAGCGTCAGGTAGTTACCTGCACCAGGAGCAGAAATACTACGTTTTCCACCATCAGCATGACTGGCTACTGTTGGTATGGATCCAAAAATTGTTGCGCCGAGTTCAACTGCCAACTGATCATTCATTAAGATAACGTATTGACTGGATTCGCCTATGGTAAAACCACAGTTAATACCAAAGGGCCGGCTGGCCTTGCGATAGTTTGGGATCTCATGTTCGCTCAACCCATCGAGCTCTCGGAGATCTTGGTCCTCAGCGAGTGCCCCCATCGCACGAAAGCCTTCAATCACTTCAGGTGTGATAGGGCAGTCAGCTCCACCAACGACAGCAATCTTATAGCGTTCTTCTTGAATGCCTTCCACCGCATTATGAAGGTTGTATAAAAAGCTTGCGCATGCACCCATGCTGGCTCCTGACCGGCCAAGACTCCCAAGCACGTAGGCATTTGTGAAATCCGCCGGCATTTGAGGATATCCAAGTGGCAATTGCTTTGATGTGGTTCGTTTGCCAAGCAGTGCACTTTTTAGCATGCCACCAAAACCAGGTTCATCCATTTGTCCGATGGATGAGCCAGCAAAAACAGCAATCTGATTAGGGGCGATATGTTGCTTGATTTGATGCCATTGAAGCCCAGAACTAAACCAGCAGTCGGACAAGGCGAATAAAGCAAGCTGAAGCGTTCGGGGATGATTTCTCGACGGGTAGAACATAGCTGGTCGAAATCCTGTTGGCGCCATCCCAGCGGATTGTACAGTTGACTTTCGTGTACAGGGTGCCAGTAGTTCACTGGGCTCAATGACGTATTCGGTCAGTCGTCCTTCCTTTTGCCCCACAGCCCACCCAGGTGGGAGTGGATTTGGTGCCTGCAGTGGGCCTAGCCAAACACTTGTTGGCTGTTTTGTGTGCCCAAGCCGGTGCAGAGGAATTTGATCTGGATTAAACCAATCCGGATGAATTCTTCGGATCAATGTATTCTCAAGGATATGCTGAATTTGCGACTCATTTATCGAGGTCTCTTTACCCATGCCGATGAGCGCTCCGATTTGATCGACTGTTCGGGCCTTTTCAGAGGGAGAGAGCGCGTCCATGATCAGGCGTCTGAATGCCTGGTGGTCTGAGCTTCGGCCTGCGGCATTGATTCCGCCAAATCCGACGATAAGAGGTAATGGAGTCACAGTATTATCCGAGGTCTAAAGGAGGTAATGTACCAAGATGAGACCCAGTTGTGCTATGCAGAATCATCGCTTTTCTGATGCTTTGTGGATCCCGAGTCCACATTGCGACGAAAGACCATCGAATGAAATCAGCTTAATTGTAATTCATGCGATTTCTCTTCCGCCAGAATTATTCAACGCTTTACCAGTCATGGCATTTTTCCAAGGAACCTTGGATACCGAGACCGACCCTTATTTTGAAGCATTGAAGGATGTTCGGGTCTCTGCTCATTTGGTGATTGGGCGACAGGGAGAGGTGTATCAATTGGTACCTTTTGATAAACGGGCTTGGCATGCTGGTGAGTCTGAATTTGATGGGCGTTCACGGTGTAATGATTTTAGTATTGGAATCGAACTGATCGGACCGGTAGAGGGACCATTTACCGATCGACAATATCAATCACTTGCAGCGGTCTGTTCTGAACTCTGTTTGAGTTATGCAATCGAACCCGGCCACATTGTGGGTCATCGTGAGATAGCACCAGGTCGCAAGATCGATCCTGGCGCAGATTTTGACTACGAACGCATTCGACCTGGTGGTTAAAATGTTGGTGCAAGAGCGAGTGCTAAGGGCATCCAAAAGATTGCGCTTATATTACCGATCAGGACGATCGAGGCGACCCGGGTAGGTTCTTGCTTGTATTGTTCTGCCAGCATAAAACAGAGTACGGCTGGCGGGAGTGCTGCGAACAGCAAAAATACACTCCATTGAATTGGGTTTAAATCCAGAAGTGGTTTTAGTAGAAACGCAATTACAAGACTGACCAGTGGACACCATATAGCCCCGAAAACCGCTATCTTAATATCGCGAGCAGACACGCTATTCATGCGGATTCCTAGAGCAAATAACACGAGTGTCACGCCTGTATTTGCTAGGAAATCTAACGGTACTAACATTGTCTCGTTTATCTCCACAGACGTTAACGCGACCATTACCCCGGCTGTGGTTGCAAAAATAGTTGGAGTTGAGATTGGGTTGAAGATTTTTGCCTTTCCTTCCAGGATGTAAAAGCCAAGCGAGAAATGCAACAATTGTGAGACGATGAAAACGATAACGATGGCAGGCATCGCCTCCTGTCCAAACGCCAAAAGGACCAGCGGAAACGCCAAGTTTCCGGTATTGGTAAACATCATCGGTGGGACAAATGTTTTGGATTCTATCTTGACAAACAGGCATAGAAGCCAGGTGATTAATCCACAACCCAAGATAGTGCAGGTCACCCCGAATGCCAGGGAGATATACTCTTCGAGTTGAACATTTTTTCCTGCTAACACGGAAAAAATGAGAATAGGGACTAGTAATTCCATGCATAGCTTATTAATCGTTGACATATTTGGTTTGCGCCACCTGCCGTAGATGTAGCCGATAATCACCACTATCAGCACAGGTATGACGCTACGCAGAATGCGATCAACAATTAGGTCGTTAGGCACGTGACTATTGGTTCCTTTGTTATAAGTCGGTTCCAGGGACGGTCCGGCGATTTAACTTTGGACTATTTTCGGTGAAAACCGTCAGGAATAATGAGGATATCT